>DASTSJ010000001.1:0-4679 GCA_035760765.1 Edaphobacter sp.
GGGCAGTCTCAGGGCGAAATGCCATCGCACCACGAATTCCAGGTTGGCTCTCGGGCAGAGCAATATGGGGCATAGGATTGCGAGACCTCCTCGAAATGTCTGTGAGTCTATATGTCCCCGATTGTCTGTGCCTCCATCGAAAGGTGGATTGTTATGCCGTTGCGCTACGTGTTCACGAATCTTTCGGAAATACGCCAGCCTCGGCGATCAATATCAGGAAGGTGTGTGTCGTATTTTGTGTCGTAACTGGGTCGTCCCTAACGAAATCGTTGTGGCTTCCTAGGTGTCGCTCGGTCACCGCTGAGGAGAGATAAGTCATTGATAAGTAGACGGACTTGCCGGGTTTCAGTCCTTCTTCAACTCTCTTGGTGTCGTTCCCTGTTCCTCAGCAAGCTGAATTCGCAACGAGGAGGTCGTCAGTTCGATCCTGATCAGCTCCACCAAAAGAAATTAAGCACATACGGTTGGGGGAGAGAACGCAACGATGGATTTGTGTCGTTGTTTGTATCGTAACCCTGTGTCCGAGCCTGAGAAGTGTCCTTCTTGCGATTCCGCATGCTTAGGGCATCGAGCGCATCCCGCTTTGCTTCCATCCGCACGTGGGAGTACTGCTGGAGCATTTTGGGGGAGACGTGACCGGCGATTGACGTTTTAGACAAGCGACTCGGCGATTACTTCCGACATTAGCTCGTCGGGCGCTTGTAGTCGGTCATGTCCCGTTGCGTGATGCTCGCTCCGCAATCGGAAGACTGAAGGTGAACACCGAGCCATGATCGGGCTGGCTTGTCACGGTGAGTGTTCCGCCGTGCGACTGCACGATGGCACGGCTGATTGCGAGGCCCATGCCGGTTCCAGTTGTCTCTCCACTGTGATGAGGCGAGCGGTAAAGGCGATCAAAGATCAGAGTCTGCTCAGCGGAGTCGATGCCTATACCGCGATCGGCAACGCTGGTGTAAATCAATCCGTTCTTCTCTTCTGCAGAGATGAAGATCGGCGATTCGGGCTTCGAGTACTTCGCTGCGTTTTCGAGTAAGTTGCAGAGCACTTTCAGGATCATTCCGGCGTCCACATTGACATCGGGAACTGTATCGAGGTGGACCGTTACAGGATGAGTGGTGAAGACCCACGAGCAGGAGTTCCGAGCTGCTTCGACTATGTCCCGTAAAGGAACTGCAGCGAAGACCATATGCACTTCTTGCGCTTCCAGCTGGGCCATTTCCACTGCTTGGCCAACCAGCCGGTTGAGACGATCTGCCTCTTCATCGATGATCGAGAGTAACTCGTGTCGGTTCTCGCTATTGACCTCTTCATTGTTCAGCAGACTGCTGGCAGCTCCTTTGATGGCGGTCAGAGGAGTTCGCAGCTCGTGCGTGATGGAATCGAGAATGAGGGTGCGCAGGCGTTCACTTTCCCTTGCTGCGTTGACTTTTGACACGTTCTCAATGGCCTGTGCCCGGTCCAGAGCGATCGAGACGAGGCTTCCCAAGGCTCGATAGCTGTCTTGCGACAGTTGCACGTCGGAGACCAGCAATAGCCCGCGAGGACGCGCACCTTCTCGGAGCGGAATTTGCACGAAAGTGCCTGTGCCTGGATCGACATCAGAAAGCCCGAGGGCAAGCTGCCGCAAATTTGGCAGCTCTATCTCGGTGCCAGATTGCAAACCTGCTTGGTAGACCTTATCGCCATCGAGAAGGAACAGCAGCACGGAGGAACTGCCGGTGACGTGAAGGATCATCTCTGGGACTTGGCTTACGATCTGGGCCACGTTGTCGGTCTGCAATAGCTCGCGGCTAAGCACAAATAAAAGCTCAACTTCACGTTTTCGAGTCTGGGCGTGCTCCGCCTCATCCCTAGCCTGTTGCGACAGCCGGCTTCCGGTGACACTGGTCGCGAGGAAGGCAAACAGGGCCAGCCAATTCTGCGGATCGGAGATGGTGAACGTACCGACAGGAGGAAGAAAGAACAGGTTGTAACACGCCGTGGCTACCAACGAAATAACGACTGCATACCGCAGCCCCATTCTTGCAGCCACGAGCAGGATATAAAGCAGGAGCGTAAGTGCGACGGTTGTCGGATTAACGTGAATCCAAGCACGGTATGCAGCTACGATAGCGAGCAGACAGGCGAGCGCTATGATCCATCGGGAAGTCGTAAGATACCGCTGGGACTGCATGGGAGAGATTTTACGACGTGCCGACTAACCCCGAACTGACGCGGAAGACGCCGGAGGAGTGGCTCCAGACCACCGAGGCCGAACCAGAGCATGGTCGCCTGAAGGTATTTCTCGGTTATGCACCGGGGGTGGGAAAGACCTTCAGCATGCTGAGCGAAGGCATTCGACGCCGGAATCGCGGCGAGGACGTCGTCGTGGGCGTCGTCGAGACCCATGGGCGGCCAGCAATCACCGATCTAATCAGCAAGCTTGAGCAGGTTCCCCGCCGCGACCTCGAGTACAAGGGGACGCTGTTCTCGGAGATGAATGTTGACGCCGTGCTCGCACGATCCCCGCAAGTGGCCCTCATCGATGAGCTTGCACACACCAACATCCAAGGGAGCCGCTTTCAGAAGCGGTACGAAGATGTCCTGTTCCTGCTCGAGCACAAGATTGATGTCCTCACAACGGTCAACATCCAGCACATCGAGAGCCTCGCGCCACGCGTGCAGGCGCTTACCGGTATCGAAGTCCGAGAGTTGGTGCCCGATTGGGTCTTGGATCGCGCCGAAGAGATTGTGATCAGCGACCTCACTCCCGAAGCGCTGGTGACGCGCATGCGCAGGGGTGACATTTATCCGCTGGAACGAGCGGAGCGCTCTCTGGCGAACTTTTTCAGACGTGGAAATCTTATCGCGCTCCGCGAGATGGCTCTGCAGCGCGTTACGCGGGCTGTTGATCGCACGTTAGACGATTACGTAAGGCGCAAGCGTCTTGGACCGCACTGGACGGTGAGCGAAAAGGTGGCAGTCTGCATCAGCGCAAGCAGCCAGTCTCGCGATCTGATTGCACGCGGAGCTCGTTTGGCCGAAGCTCTTAGCGCTGAGCTATATGTTCTTCACGTCAGTCGAGAGGACGATGGGGAGGAAACCAAAAAGCGCATGCTTGATGCGAGCCTCCGCTTCGCGGAGAACCTTGGTGCGAATGTGGTGCTGCTGAAGGGCTCAGATACTGCCCGAGCCACGGCGGAATTCATCCGCGAACATCGGATCACCCAGGCCATCGTCGGCCGGTCGGCAACTCACGGCCTCCGTTCGTATCTGTACTACCTTGCATTACAGCGGTTCATGGCAGAGGCGCCCCACGTCGATCTGCACATCGTTACACAGGAGGCGCATTGAAACACATTCTGGTCGTCGACGATGAGCGGCAAATAACGCGCATGCTGCGTACCTCGCTCCAGAGTAGCGGATATGCAGTCACCGTTGCCAACAACGGACTTGAAGGCTTCCTCAGATTTGAGTCACAGCGGCCCGATCTCGTCATCACCGACCTCGCCATGCCGGAGATGAGCGGGCTGGAATTGACGCAGTCCATACGTCGGGTGGCTCCCACTCCGATCATCGTATTGAGCGTACGTGATGCGGAGGCGATGAAGATTGCGGCACTGGATGAAGGAGCTGACGATTACCTCACCAAACCCTTCAGCATGCCAGAACTACTAGCGCGCGTCCGTGCGGCGCTGCGCCGGAGTTCGGGTTCGGAAGCCGTCGAAACCCATATCGAAGCCGGTGACTTCGTCATCGACGCAGACGCGCACACCGTCTCAGTCCGGGGCGAGTCCCTCCATCTCACTCCGAAAGAATTCGATCTGCTGCTCCTGTTCGCGCGCTATCCTGGCCGCGTCCTTACTCACAAGGTGCTTCTGCGAGCTGTTTGGGGTCCCGCCGGCGACGAGCAGCCCGAGTACCTCCGCGTGCTCATTGCTGGTCTGCGAAAGAAGATTGAACGCCCCGACGCGAGATACATCCAGAGCGAACCATGGGTTGGCTACCGCTTTCACCCAGCGGGCATTCTTACGAATTCTTAACGACTTTCCAACGGACTTCCTACACCTTCGAATTCTTCAATGTATTTCGAGGTTGTGATGAAGTTCCCGATCCTGATTCTTCGCGCGTTGACTGCGGCCACTCTCGTTCCCGCCCTGCACGCTCAGGCTCCGCTCACCGCTCAACTCACTCCAGTGCAGCGCGACGCGGAGATCCGTGAGCTTCGGGCCGAACTCCTGTCGATCAGCAGGCGCCTGGATGCACTCGTCTCGGAGACGCCCGGGCTACCCACAGACGGCAGGAACACCGCTGTATCGAACAGCGCGCTCGCGTCCGAACCCACAGCAGCTGTCCCTGCCACCGCCCCGTCAGCGGGGCCGCGGCCGCCTGCTGTCGAATCTGCCGATGCCAGAAATCCTGAGTTCCTGCGCGACACGACTCTCGGTTTCGCTTTCGACGGCTATTACGGCTATAACTTCAACGCTCCACTCGGCCGGGTGAATCTGCTTCGGGCCTATGACGTGACATCTAACAGTTTCAATATCAATCAGGTCAACGTTATCGTGGAGCATCTCCCAACACCCACGGCCCGCATGGGTGGCCGCATTGACCTTCAGTTCGGGCAGGCTACGGAATCACTACAAGGCTCTTCGGCCAACGAGCAGCGTCCGCAGGTCTGGCGCAATCTCTTTCAGGCG
>DASTSJ010000002.1:0-4417 GCA_035760765.1 Edaphobacter sp.
CCCACAGCCATGCTCACCTTTCCGTTCTCGCGCTGAGCAATATCAAGAGCGCGACGGGTCTGCGGCACGTCGACTCCCGTCGGCTTCTCGCAATAAGCGTGTTTGCCTGCAGCCGTGACGGTATCGAGGTGGCCGATGTGAAAGAACGGAGGAGTCGAGATCTGGACCGCATCCACATCCTTGCAGGCCGCGATCGCATGGGAAGCATCGTGCCCGCGAAACATGCGGCGGCTGTCGATTGGCGGAAGATTTAGCGATGCGTTTACAGCGTCGAAGTGCGTCTTTGCCGTGGCAAGCTGGTCGGGGAAGATGTCGCCCAGGGCGACGATCTCGACTCCCGCATTCTTCGCAAAAGAGGTCGCAACCGCGGTGCCGCGCCGGCCACACCCCAGCAATCCCCAGCGAACGCGCGAGTTGGCTGCATATCCGAATGCAGTCTCTGGTTTGACGATCATCATTCCGTATGCGGTGGCCGCGCCCTGCACAAACTTCCTTCGATCCATTCGTGAGTTCCTCTTTGTAATTCTTCGTCTACGAGATCTTCTGTTGCGCAAGAATGCGTTCGAGATACAGTTTTTCATTGCGCACATCCTCAATCTGCTGCGGACCTGAGGTCTCGCGCTCGATTGTGACTGCGCCCTTGTACCCGGCTGCTTTCAGGCCGCTGAAGACCTTGGCAAAGTCGACTTCGCCCTTCCCGATCACCACTTCCTCACCCAACTCCATCGGGTTGGTGGGCCACTTGCCGTCCTTGGCGTGCATGGCACGAATGTACGGTCCGAGGATCTTGATTGCATCCACCGGATTAGCCTTGCCGTAGAGGATCAGGTTGGCTGTATCGAGTCCAACGCCGAGCGCGGGATGATTGACATCCTTGATGACCCGCAGCATTGTCGTCGGGGTCTCCTGCCCGGTCTCCATCAGGAAGCTCTGCCCATTCGCTGCACAATGCAGCGTCAGTTCTTTGATCGCCGCCACCGTCCCCGGATAGAGCGGGTCCCGTGGGTTCTCCGGCATAAAGCCGCAGTGGGTCTGAATCCTGTCGATCCCTAATTGCTTCGCGAAGTCTGATGTCTGCTTGAGCGCATCCATCCGAGCAGCCCGATACTTCGGCGGAACGATGCCGATCGTGGGCGGCCCATCGAGGAAGTTCCACTTCAGCGGCTCCGGACGCACCACCTCGGCAGTCGTTGCGATGATCTGGTGCTTGTCGAGCGCGTCGCGCATCCGGCGGACAAGCTCCGGCGTGAACTTGCCGATGTAGTCGTCTATAGAGAGAAAGCAGGTGGAGAATCCGAGCCGGCGCACCAGAGCAATCTTCTCTTCAGGATTGGGGGATGGCTTGATCAGCAAGCCCATCGCGAAGGGCTTGTACTTGGCGGTGGGCTCGGCCCATGCCCCGGCTGGTAGTGCCGCAGCCGCCGTCGCCTGCGCGGCAAACTTCACAAAGTTTCGTCGATTCATCCCCCACCCGGAACCGTTGTTGCGCAATCGTCCCCACCCTTCTTCGTTGCTCTGCTCAGTGCGAGTCTGGTCACGCATCCCGTCACCGTTAACTCCGCAACAGAAATGCATGGATTGGAGGAGAATATGAATTCAGCCGGAAGTGCGTCAAGTCGCCCGGCTCCGATCTACTCTTCGGGCTGTCTCAGTGCGAGCTCTTCCAGTTGCCGACGCCAATCGAGATCCTCAACGAAGCTGCTGGAACTTCGCCAGTCCTCCTGGATCTTCACAAACAGTTCCAGAAAGACTCGTGTGCCCAGAAGTGATTCGATCTCTTTGCGCGATGTTGTCCCGATTCGCTTCAGCATCTCCCCGCCTTTGCCGATCAGGATGGCCTTCTGTCCGGCTCGCTCGCAGAAGATTGCTGCTGCGATCTTGGTGACAGGCAGCTTCCCGTCCTTCATTTTTTTCATCGAGGCAGGTTCTTCAAACTTCTCGATGACGACTGCCGTAGCGTAGGGAACCTCTTCCCCGGTCAGCAGCAGAATCTTCTCGCGAATGATCTCTGCGACGAGAAATCTTTCAGGCTGATCCGTAAGTTGATGCTTGGGGAAGTAGCGTCTGCCTTCCGGCAGACTCGCTACGATCTGGTCCAGCAGAAGGTCCAGTCCCTGCTTCTTGCGCGCGGAGATTGGGATGACCGCAGCGAAGTTATGCAGCGAACTCCAGTGTGCGATCAGCGGCAGCAGGTCGGCCTTCGGTACCATGTCGATCTTGTTCAGCACCAGAACTACGGGGCAGGTGAGCTTCTTTACGAACGACAGCGCGAACTCATCCTCGGCTGCGGAGAGCTTCCGCTTGGCCGCTCCGGGGGATTTATCCTCTCGCCCGCTACTCTCGCGCGGAAGCCGATGTGTGCAATCCACCAGGAAGAGCACAAGGTCGCGCGACTCCAGTGCATCCTGAACCTCCTGCATCATCCTCCGGTCCAGTTGTGTCGCGGGTTTGTGGATGCCCGGGGTATCGACCAGCACAACCTGTGCTGCCGGGTGGCCGGCATCGGTGCGGGTCTTCTTCCGCAGCGGAACCTCCAGCACTCCGTGGATGCGCGTGCGTGTCGTCTGCGGCTTATGGGTGACGATGGCGAGCTTCTGGCCGAGCAGCGCATTCAATAGCGTTGACTTGCCCGCATTGGGGCGGCCGATGATGGAGACAAAACCGGAACGAAAGGGCATCCCATCTATTATGCGCTGTGCCGTCTGTATTGCAGGCAACCTCCGCTACACTTGTCGTTGATGGCCTGCCGCGTTTACAAGGCATTTCGCACCTTGGCCCTGCTCATTCCGGGCCTCTCGTTTTGCCTTCCGGCGACTGCGCAGCCAGCGCCGAGCTTTCGATCCACCGAGATCCACTCCGACTATAGCGTCACCTTCCGCTATTTCGCGCCTGCATCCCGCAGTGTCGATCTCGTCCTTGAAAACCGTGCCGCCCGCATTCCCATGCACAAAGAAAACAGCGGCATATGGAGCGTGACCACCGAACCCCTCCGCCCGGAGATCTACGGCTATCGCTTCGCGCTCGACGGCAAGCCGCAGACCGTGCACGATCCGCAGAATGCTTCAAGACGCTACGGCAACGATCTGCTTCTGATTCCGGCGCACCCGCCGGAGCCCTGGGAAGACGCCGGTGCTCCTCGAGGTGCCGTCACCACGCACGAGTACGTTACCAAATATGTCGTTGGTCTTCCGGGAAATCGCAGCAGCTTCGTTGTCTACACCCCGCCCGGCTACGATCCCAGGGGCAAACCCTACCCCATCCTTTATTTGCTGCACGTCTGGGGCGATCGACCGGACAGTTGGGACCGTTTAGGACAAGCGAACCTGATTCTCGACAACCTGGTCGCGCAAAAAAGAGCCAAGCCGATGATTGTGGTCATGCCCCTGGGATATGGGGAGATGCGCTTCTCCGAGGACTACGATCTGTGGAACGACCCACACGCAGTGGAGCGGAATCTACGCCTCTTTGTAAAGGCCCTGCTCAACGAAGTAATTCCGCAGGTTTCCTCGATGTACAACGTCCGCAAGGGTCCGGAGGGGACCGCAATCCTGGGGGCGTCGATGGGCGGCCTCGAAAGCATGATCGTCGGGCTGGGCCATCCCGACCGCTTCGGCTGGGTCGGCGGTGAGAGCTCCGCGTTGAAAAATCTGAACTTCGACACCGAACTGCCGGGTTTCCGCCCATCTGCCCATCCGGTCTGGATGGTCTGCGGAAAAGACGATGAACTGCTCGAGAGCAATCGCCATATGGCAGACTGGCTTCGAGGCAAGGGCCAAAAAGTTACCCTGGAGGAGCCCGAGGGCACACACAGCTACATCATCTGGCGCGAAGGACTGATTCGGTTCGCCTCGACACTCTTTCTGACCTCTTCCAAACTGGTTCACTGACCCGAAAGCGCTATTCCCCTTCGTCTGCACGGGATCGAGACTCGCGGGATAATTAAGAAAGTCCATGGAGTCCTTCTTCACACGATTCAAAAATGTGCTGGTTCTGGTCGTCGTGCTGCTCGCACAGACCATCGGCCTGGCCATCCAGGTGCGCCGGCCGCCCGAGGGAGGAGCGCCGGAAGGGAAGAGGGTTACCCTGCTCCGAACATGGGTTGTCGGGGCGATCGCTCCTGTTGAAAAGCTCTTGCATGGCGTCGGCTTTAATATCCGGTCAACCTGGTCCAGCTACATCGATCTGCGTAATACGCGGCAACAAAACAAGGCTCTCAAGGAGGAAGTCTCCAGGCTGCGTCTGGAGCAGGCAGAGTTAGCTGAAGATGCCCTTCAGGGTCAGCGCCTCCAGACGCTCTTGAACTTTCAGCGCCATTACGTGACCTCAACGGTAGCCGCGCAGGTGATCGGGACCAGCGGAACCGATCAATCCCGTGTTCTGTACATCGACAAAGGCAGCATAGACGGGCTGATGACAG
>DASTSJ010000003.1:0-5116 GCA_035760765.1 Edaphobacter sp.
CCCTGCGCGAGCACTCCGATCCTCTCCACAAGGTCACCATCATCCCGCGCGGAATGGCTCTCGGTGTGACTGTCTACCTCCCCGAGGAAGACCAGCACACCGTCACCAAGGAGTACCTCGAGACGCGGCTCGCCACACTTATGGGCGGACGCTGCGCCGAAGAGATCTTCCTCGGCAAGATGACCACCGGCGCCGGCAACGACATTGAGCGCATCACCGACCTCGCCCGCAAGATGGTCTGCGAGTTCGGTATGTCGAAGCTCGGTCCGATGACCTTCGGCAAGAAGGAGGAGCAGATCTTCCTCGGACGCGAGATCGCACAGCACCGCGACTTCTCCGACGAGACTGCACGCCAGATCGACGCCGAAGTTCGTACCTTCGTCGACACCGCCTATCAGTCGGCCTATAACATCCTGAATACAAATCAGGACATTATGCACCGGCTGGCAGGAGCTCTTCTGGAGCGCGAGACCCTCGATGCCAACGAGATCAAGCTGATCATCGAAGGTAAAGAGCTGCCTCCTCTGCGCTCCGCACTTGCGGGCGTAGATCCCGGTGCGGGCGGTGAGGCCCAGAAGGTTCTCAAACCGGAGTCGGGCCGCAAGCCTGGCTTCAACGAGGGCCAGCCCTCTCCCGCATAACCAACTTCAACCCAACGTCAAAAGAGGGGCGGCCAGATCTGGCTGCCCCTCTTTTTGCAAAATGTAGTAACCACCAAAGCAAGTCTTGATGGTTACTACATTTTTGAGCCTTAGGATCGCTTGGCCGACTTGGAAGGCGCCTTGCTCTTCCCGGATGACTTCTTTCCAATGGCCTGATCTCCAGGAGAGGTGGTCGCTTTCTGGGCCTCATCCTGCTTGCCCCGATCCTCGCCCTCGATCTTGCCGTTGATGGTCTGGACGGACAGACCGCCGCCGGGAGCATCCAGCTTAGGCTCCACAACATGCAGACCGTGCATGGTCGTCCACGGTCCGCGCATATCGGTATCGCCTTCGCTGCCGTCACCCGTGGATCCGTTGAAGTACTCGTCAACAATCCCGGGCGTCGGCTTCAGCATGCCGACCGAGAACGGCGGTTTCTCCATGCTCTCCAGCGCTGCCTGGAATGCCTTCATGTGGGTGATCTCGCGGGTCATCAGGAACTGCAGAGCGTCGATGCTTCCTGGGTCGTCTGTATGGTCGATCAGTCGCTCGTAGACGATCTTGGCCCTTGCCTCCGCCGCAATGTTGCTGCGCAGGTCAACATCCAGCTCTCCGGTGATCTTCAGGTAGTTGGCTGTCCACGGATTTCCCATGGAGTCGAAGAGCGCAACGCCTCCTCCTCCGGCGATGGTCACAAGCGGATCGGCCTCGGCGGCCTCCCGGTTCGTCTTCAGCGGCTTCAGGTGCATTCGGATCAGAGCCCCCACAACCTCAAGATGGCTCAGCTCCTCAGTCCCGATATCCAGCAGCAGGTCCCGGCGGCCGATATCTTCCAGGCAGTTCCAGCCCTGGATCGTGTATTGCATCGCAGCTGCCAGCTCTCCGTTCGCACCGCCAAACTGCTCCAGCAACATGTTGCCGAAGCGTACATCCGGCTCCCCGATATTCACGGTGTACATCAACTTCTTGACGTGGTGATACATAGCAAAACCTCAAATCCTGGTATACGTGCCACGTGCTTTCCTTCTACGATGCGCGCAGAGAGATATTCGTCTGGCAACCGGCAAAGATTCCAGTGGATGCGACAATAAAAAGACACGCATGAAGCTTCGCCTCACGCTCTCTCTTCTGTCTTGCACGCTGCTCGCTGGCTGCGGATATCACACCGCCGGGTCGGCGACGCACATACCGTCCAATGTGAGAACAATGGCCGTGCCTATCTTTTCCACAAGGACGCAGGCGTATCACACCGAGATGGCCTTCACGCAGGCGGTCATCCGCGAACTCAACACGCAGACCCGGTATCGCGTCCTGAATAAAGACACAGACGATGCAGACGCAATGCTTCGGGGCACGATTATCAGCCAGACCATCACACCGTTGACCTACGACGCCAACTCCAGCCAGTCCTCCAGCTATCTTGTCTCGGTGACAGCCAGTATTGTGCTCACAGCGCACGACGGCACGGTTTTATACCGCAATGACGCGGTTACGTTCCGTGAGCAATATCAATCCACCCAGGATGTGAACACCTTCATACAGGAAGGCTCACCTGCAGTATCGCGAATGGCTCGCGACTTTGCGCAGACGATAGTCGGTGACATGCTCCATTCGTTCTGAGCCTTCGACGATTCTTCTCCCCTTGGCGATCTGTACACGTCAACGCCTCGATTCATTTGGCGAAATACTCCGGCAAGCTTCATAGTAGAGATAGGCCTTTTCCTTCAGGCCGGCGCTATACGTCATGCCTTCATCACTTCGCAGCTTTGCCTCCACAGACCGGTTTTTAGCTGAGATCGCCTCGCCCTCTTCCATGCGGGCCGGCTACGTCCTCATCGGGGACGAGATCTTTCTGTACGACCGCTGCCGCCGTTCTGTGATTTCCACCCTGATTCCTGAAGGCACACGCGACTTCTCGCTGCACGATCTGGACCTGAGCGAGACCAGTATCTTCGAAGCGCTCGATCGCGCGCAGACTCCATCCCTGATGGCACCGTTCCAGGTGCTCTTTATCCGCAATCTGAAGCAGCTCTACGGCCGCGGATCGAAGAAGGAGGAGTTCGCCGCAATCGACGCCTACTTCCGCTCGCCCAATCCGCAGGCGCTGCTGCTCTTTGTTGCAGATCACATCCGCATTCCTACCGATGTGCGCCGGATGGACTACCAGGACAAGGAACGCTACGACCGTATCCGCGAGACGCTCGGCGAGTGGTGCGGGGTGGTCGAGCTTGCACGCGTCGACGAGAGCGACGCCATGCGCTGGATCACGGAGACCGCCGATTCACGAGGTATACGTTTCGATCCCGATGCAGCGCGTGAGCTTGCAGACTCTCTTGGTGCGGACATGATGCTGATCTCCGCCGAGTTTGAAAAGCTCCTGCTGTACGCTGGCGCGCGTGGTACCGAAGAGATTGCAAAGAACCGGGTTACGCTGGGCGATGTAGAGACCATGGTGCTCGCAGCAAAACAACGCTCGCTCTATGAGCTGACCGACGCGATCTCTCAGCATGATCGCCCACGCGCACTCGCGCTGTTGCATGGCCTTCTCAATGCCTCCGATGGCGGTGAGGATGCAGCCATTGGACATCTGTATATGCTGGCGCGCACCTTTCGCCAGATGATGGTCATCCTCGAGAAGAACGTGCGCGACTCGCGCGCCATCTGGCAGGCCCTGTGGCAGGGCTTCCGCATGCCTCCCTTCGCCGCCGAAGACCTGATCCGGCAGGCCCGGCGATACAAGTCGCGCCGCGAGCTTACGCGAGCACTGCGCCTGGTCGCACGTGCGGACTTGGAGCTTCGTAGTTCGCCTGCGAACAAGCTGCTCGTTCTCGAACGGCTGATCCTTGATCTCTCAGCCGAGCCAAAGGCCGCTCTCTACGAATCGGACTACCAGGCCGCTCTCGATTTCTAAGAGCCTCTCGCTAAGGCTGGTATCTCCAGAGGATCACCCTCTCCTGCTGTGAACCGAACCGGTCAGCCTCTGCCTCTTCCTGGGTAAAGGCAAACGTACGATCCCACTGCCGCACCATGCGCGGAAGATACTTCTCTACCAGGCGCTCGAACGATGGATTTGCATACACCAGGTACAGCTCACGTGGCTCATCGCGAAGCAGTTGAGCAAGATGCTTGAGGCACTTCTTGAGAACAGGCGCTAAAAATGGATTGTAGAGATATAGAACGATCGGGCCGGATGGATAGGTGAACTCCGTCGCGTCTCCGTGGATAGACTCTATATTCCTGCAATGCTGCCACGGTGCGGAGAATCGTTCGATGTTCGCAACCGCGGCCTGATGAAGCTGCGGAATGAACTCAACCCCGAGGATGCGGCGAAATGGAAACCGCGACGCGACCAGCAGGGCTCGCCCTTTTCCCGATCCAAGATCGATGAATGTGAACTGTTGCCAGTCAAGCTGCAGACTGGCGATCACGTCGGTCAACAGCGAAGGCGAGATGCCGTAGTAGGCCGTGCTCCACAGATCATTACGATGCCCGGAGGACATATCCTCGCCCCAGATGAGGCCGCTGGTATCGGTGCCATACTCCTCATCGAAGGGGTGAATCGGTCTGCCCGCTGTACCTTTGGGAGCAGCATCTTCCTGCCGGGACTTGGTGAGGTGCAGGCGCTGTGCCGCCTTTTGTGCCGCCAGAACACAGAAGCCCCACGGACCCCGATTGACCAGCACCTGCATTGTTCTTCGAACAGCGGAACGAGCCATCTGCAGATTCTAACCTTCGGCCAAATAGAAGCAAGCTTCCACGGGCAGGCAACCTTTTCCGCGCAGAGCAGCGCTGGGCAGCACTTGCAAATCGGCGCGCAGGGCCCGAACATCTGAGAGTCCGACATTTTCTTCACGTTGCGATCCATAGGAGCCATGAGACACAAACTACTTTGCGCCTGCCTTCTTGTACTGCTGACCACATCGATGTCACTGTCTGCACAAACACCGGGAATCACCAAGGAGTTTATCTACACGTCTGCTCCCTTCCCCTCTGCGCATGCATCGACGCTGGTGCAGTTGAAGAGCGGTGACATTCTTGCAGCGTGGTTTGGTGGCGCCCACGAGGGTGCAAACGACGTTGCGATCTGGGGTGCAAGGCGTACGGGTGCGGGCTGGTCGAAGCCCTTCCTGCTGGTTCGCGAACCGGATGTTCCCTGCTGGAATCCCGTGCTGTTCGAGACGCACGATGGGAAGCTGTGGCTTTATTACAAATACGGACGCAACGTGCGCGAATGGACGGCAGCCCGGCTGGTGAGCACGGACGGAGGCAACACATGGTCTCATCCGGAGCATCTCGCCGCCGGTGTGCTGGGTCCCATCAAGGACAAGCCGCTTGTTCTTGCCAATGGAACGATCGTCAGCGGCACCTCGGTCGAGAGCTACTCCTCATGGGCAGTATGGGTGGACCGCAGCATCGACAACTTGGTGGTGCGCGTGCGGCGCAAGCTGCGCGACGATTCGCGCGAGGCGCGGCTG
>DASTSJ010000004.1:0-4166 GCA_035760765.1 Edaphobacter sp.
ACCTCTTTTGGACGCGAAACGCTGTTTTCATGTTAGCCGGGATTGAGCGATTACACGAGAAATCTCGTGATACTCTTCCGCCCAAGGATGCCGACATGTCCCTCTCGCGTAGATACTTTTGCTCTAGTCTCGCCAGCCATACGGCAACCCTGCTCTTCGGCTCCCGCCTCCTATCTCAGACGCCCGCAAGCGGCACACCGACCCGGCCCAATGTAGCCAGCATTGACCACGACCGAATCCTGACCGCTGCGGACCACGCTCTAACCCAGGCTCCCACGCCGCTTACCACACTCGACGCGCCCAACTCACCAGGTCCGCCCAACGACTACTACTCCGAGCCCGGCACCTTCACGGCCCACCGCGATGCCCTCCTCTCGCTCGCCCACGTCGTCCCTGCTCTCACGGCCGCCTACGTCATCACCAAAGACGAGCGCTACGCCAAACACGCCGTCACCCACCTTCGCGCCTGGTTCGTAAATCCCGAAACCGCCATGACTCCCAATCTGGAGTTCGCGCAGGTCGTTCCCCCTTCAAAGACCGGCCGGCCCGAGGGAGTCGTCGAAGGGGTCCATCTCGCAGAAGTGGCGCAGAGCATCCAGTTCCTCTCCGGCTCCGAAGCGCTCACCCCGGAAGATCTGGTAACCATCAATAAGTGGTTTAGCAGTTATCTCGACTGGCTGAACTCCTCACGAACTGCCGGGCTCGCCCGCGATATGCGCGACCACAATGGCTCCTCCTGGCTTCTGCAGGCCGCCGCCTGCGCCAGGCTCAATCTCAAAGACGACGGCCCGCTCACCACCTTGCGCCACCAGTTCCGGTCGACAACCATCCGGGCGCAAATTACCTTCGACGGCACCTTTCCCCGCGAGCTCACCACGCCGAATCCCTACCGCAACACCCTCTTCAATCTCGACATACTCGCCGGCTGCTGCGAGTTGCTCTCCACCCGCTTCGAGAACGTCTGGGAGTACGAACTGCAGGACGGCCCCGGCATGCGGGTCGCCGTCGCCAAGCTCTATCCCTTCATTGCCAATCGCCGATCCTGGCCTTACCGAGCCGACGCCGACTTCTTCAACGAACTCCCACTCCGCAGACCTGCCCTTCTCTTCGCCGCCCGTGCCTACAGCCGGCCAGAGTACGCCGACACCTGGCGCTCTCTGCCACCCGACACCACCAACCGGGAACTCGACCGCGCCTTCCCCATCCGCCAGCCATTGCTATGGGTCACGCGACCCCGTCCATAAGGCCCATTCTGAGTCCGATGACAGCGGCCTCGAGAGACGCGTCTTCAATCCACCGCATCTCCAC
The DNA here is from genome assembly GCA_035760765.1 of Edaphobacter sp. Lineage (GTDB taxonomy): Bacteria > Acidobacteriota > Terriglobia > Terriglobales > Acidobacteriaceae > Edaphobacter. The sequence continues at coordinate 1,309 of DASTSJ010000004.1, forward strand.
CGTCATAGATTCACCACATCTCCACCGTCATTCTGAGATTCACCACATCACCACCGTCATTCTGAGCGCAGCGAAGAATCCCTGTCTTTCTTTGCAGGGCTCCCTCGCACTGAACCATGCCAGGTCGGAAACCCACAGGCTGTCAAGCCCGAAAGCCATCTAAACCTCTGACTCAAAACGACATAAATCTGCCGATCTGTTCCGGTCCTTGGGATACTCTTAAACCAGCATCCCAGCACAAAACAAAAGCCCCGGCACACGCCGGGGCTTTCCGCTTTACTTTATCGGTATGGCACGACAATTGCGATGGAAGTCCAGACCTAAGTAGTTATGTTTTGAAGACTTTGAATCAAAAAACGGGGGGACTACTTCTTTCCCGCCTGGAACTCCCTGACGATCGCCATGTACTTCTTTGCGCTCTCGGTGACGATCTCGGGCTTGCCTTCGGCCATCGCCTTCGTGTTCACCAGATCAGCTCCAACACCGAGCGCAAACGCACCGGCATCGAGGAAGCTCTTCGCCGTCTCCAGCGAAACGCCGCCCGTCGGAATCATCTCCACCTGCGGCAGAGGAGCCTTGAGCGAGCTGAGATACTTCGCTCCGCCCATCGCGCTCGCCGGAAAGATCTTCACCACATCAGCTCCCGCCTGCCACGCGTTGACCACCTCGGTCGGGGTCAGCGCGCCGGGCAGCGCGGCCACCGAGTAGCGATGGCACATCTCGATCGTCTTGATGTTCAGGGCCGGGCTGACGACGAACTTCGCACCTTCGAGGATGCACGCGCGTGCCGTCTCCGGATCGAGCACCGTTCCCGCACCGATCAGCAGGTCGGGCCGCTGCTCGGTGAGCTTGCGCATCACCTGGATCGCGCCCGGAACGGTCATCGTGACCTCCATCGCTGTAACGCCGCCGGCTGCAATCGCCTCAACCAGCGCCAGCGCCTTATCGACTGATTCAGCGCGAAGCACCGGAACCAGTCCAATCTCTTTCAACGAAGCCAAAACAGCGGCTTTAGTCATCTTGAATCACTCTCTTTCCTCAAGGTAGGAGGCCCGGCAGAGTCTTCCCCGCCGGGCCTGTGTATCTAAAGTTGCCGGTCTATCGCTGAACGCGAGCGCCTCCGCCCTTCATCACGCGCTGTACCTCGTCGAAGGTCGCCATCGTGGTGTCGCCGGGCGTCGTCATTGCAAGAGCGCCGTGAGCGCAGCCGCAGTTCACAGCCCAGTCAGCACCCTTCTCGTTCAGGAAGCCGTAGATGAGGCCCGAAGCGAAGGAGTCTCCGCCGCCGACGCGGTCGAAGATCTCGAGGTCAGGCATCGGACGAGCCTCGTGGAACTGGCCCTCGTAGTAGCAGACCGCGCCCCAGTCGTTGACGCTGGCCGTCTTCGCATGGCGCAGCGTCGTCGCCACTGCCTTGAAGTTCGGGTACGCAGCAACGGCCTTCTCAATCATCTTGCGGAAGTTAGCTGAGTCGAGCTCGCCCAGGTCATCACCCACGCCCTCAATCTCGAAGCCGAGCGCCGCGGTGAAGTCCTCTTCGTTGCCGATCATCACGTCGACGTACTGCGCGATGTCGCGATTGACCTCGGTCGCCTTCGCCTTGCCGCCGATCGACTTCCACAGCGAGTCACGGTAGTTCAGGTCGTAGCTGGTGATCACACCGTGCTTGCGGGCAGCGACGAGAGCTTCCTTGCAGACCTCAGGTGTCGTCTCGCTCAATGCGCAGAAGATGCCGCCGGTGTGGAACCAGCGAGCGCCTTCCTTGCCGAAGATCTCGTCCCAGTCGATCTGGCCGGGCTTGAGCTGGCTGACGGCGGTGTTGCCGCGATCCGAGCAGCCCAGCGCTGCGCGCACGCCAAATCCGCGCTCGGTGAAGTTGAGACCGTTGCGAACGGTGCGGCCGACGCCGTCGTACTTGACCCACTTCACGTGGCTCTGATCGACGCCGCCCTGATTCATCAGGTCCTCGACCAGTCGGCCGACCGGGTTGTCGGCGAGAGCGGTCACGATGGCCGTCTTCAGGCCGAAGCAGCGGCGAAGGCCGCGAGCGACGTTGTATTCGCCGCCGCCTTCCCACACCTGAAACTGTCGCGTGGTCGCGACACGAACGTCGCCCGGATCGAGACGAAGCATCACTTCGCCCAGGCTGACCAGATCCCATTTGCACTCTTCTTTTTTACGAATCTTTAAACTTGTCGACTCACTCATTGTTTTCTATCGAAGCTCCGCGATGGCAACGCCATCCATATCGTCATACGCCTGGTTTTCTCCGCCCATACCCCAGCAGAATGTGTAGTGCTTCGTGCCGACACCGGCATGAATAGACCAACCGGGCGACACGACAACCTCTTTGTCCTTCATCACCAGATGGCTGGTCGCGTCCGGCGGCCCCATTAGGTGAAGCACACGGTGCGCCGGATCGACGTCGAAGTAGAAGTAAACCTCGCTGCGCCGCATGTGCGTGTGCGGTGGCATCGTGTTCCAGTTGCTTCCCGGCTCGAGCATGGTGAAACCCATGACGAGCTGGCAGCTCTTGATGCCTTCCTTGTAAATAGCTTTGTAGATTTTGCGCTTGTTGCAGGTCTCGACTGTGCCAAGCTCGACCGGCTTGATATCCGCGAACTTCACCATCGCGGTTGGATAGTCCGCATGCGCGGGGTAGCTCAACAGATAGAATTCGGCAGGTTTTCCAGCATCCTTGCTGGCAAAGCTGACGTCCTTCGAGCCGCGACCTACATAAAGGCAGTCGAGCTTGTCCATCTCAAAGGTCTTGCCGTCAACCGTTACGGTTCCTGCGCCGCCGACGTTCAGGACACCAAGTTCGCGACGCTCGAGGAAGAATTCGGCCCGAAGCTCAG
>DASTSJ010000005.1:0-4448 GCA_035760765.1 Edaphobacter sp.
GACCTCCTCAAGATCGGTGACGACCGGGTTCGCTGGCTCCGGACGATCGCTCTTCCCGGTATCGCTCTGCAGGCCAGAGCAGCCCAGTTGTGCCAGCAGGTCATTGAAGATTCGGTCGAGCTTCTCCTGCACCACCACGTCCTGTGCCGCCATGCCAAGAAAGGCCGACGCCTGGAACCGGACATCCGCATGAATCAGGGTGCCGCCATCCTCGTGCTCTACCTCGATCACCGTCGTATCACGGCGATTAATCGCCCGGGGAGAAGGTCCCAGACCAAGCAATGTAATCTGGTTCCCCTGCCGGATGACCTCGGAGGAGACCGATCGAAGACATCCTTCCAATGCTCCCAAAACCAGTTCCGGATTCAGGCCCTGAATCCGCTTCGTCGTTTGAAATCGCAAAGAGCCCTCTTTACCAAGACAAAAATAAGGTGGTGCAAGACCCGGAACTGCAGATTTCTGCGACGATCCATCCTTGTAACGGCGGTATCACCGGAGGATCCAACATCAGAGAATGTGCAGCCAGAATAAACCAGTACAGGAAGATCTCGCGATGGGATAAACGGCTGTCTTCCATCGAGATCCAACGTTTTCACGTTGTACGATGCTTAAACGATGTGCTTTGGGTTTCTGCGTTCCGCATAAACTTTTCCGGACAAAACCGGGTGCCATTCCGGGCCCGTCATCCAACTAGACCGATAGCCGCCCGAGTGTCCCACCGTCGAAAGTTATGACAGCATAGAACTATGCCTGATGGTGAAAGTAGACGGACCGCCCGAGCGGGAGACGCCTTTCGCTCGCGCAACTTCCGTCTTTACCAGAGTGCAAGGCTGATGGCGATCATCGGGGCCGAAGCGCAGTCGGTCGCCGTCGCCTGGCAGGTGTACCAGATCACACACTCCGCGCTCGACCTGGGCCTGACCGGTCTCTCGCTCTTCTTACCTGGCCTGGTTTTTATGCTTGCCGCCGGGCACACCGCTGACCGCTACGACCGCCGCAGGATCATTCTGCTTTGCTACGGGCTGCAGGCGGTCTGTACCAGCCTGCTGCTTTGGCTCTCACTTAATCCCTGGACCCTTGCAGGCCATCGCGTTTGGCCGATCTACGCCGTCCTGGTCGGAATCGGCATGGGCCGCGCCTTCAGCGGGCCGGCCTCCAGTGCTCTGCTCCCGAGCCTTGTCCCCAGGGACCACTTCGTCAATGCTGTGACCTGGGGAGCTTCGATCTACCAGATCGCCAATATGTCCGGGCCTGCTGTGGGAGGCCTGCTGTTCACGCTCCCTCTGGCAGGCGCACTGCTACCGCTTCGCGGCGCTCCCATCGTGTATGTCCTCACGCTAACGATGCTCACAGGCTTCATCGTACTGGTCAGCATGATTCGGCCTGACCCGATGGAGCGCAAGGCAACCGCCTTCAGCGCCCGTACGATGCTTGCAGGTTTGGAGTACGTCTGGCGCACCAAGCTGCTTCTCGGTTCCATCTCGCTGGACCTCTTCGCCGTCATGCTTGGCGGAGCGGTCGCGCTTCTTCCTATCTTCGCCACGGATGTCCTGCACGCCGGCCCCCGTGGACTGGGCCTTCTGCGAGCCATGCCCAGCGTCGGCGCACTTATCGTTTCGCTGCTGCTGGTCGCACGTCCCATCAAGCGACGTGCCGGGGCAACCATGCTCGTCTGCGTGGCCATCTTCGGACTGGCGACCGTAGCCTTCGGTCTTTCACGAAACATGTGGATCAGCCTGGTCGCGCTGGTCATCACCGGAGCAAGCGATATGGTCTCCGTCGTTGTCCGCTCCAGCATGCTGCAACTGGCCACCCCGCCCGAGATGCGTGGGCGTGTCAGTGCCGTCAACTGGCTCTTCGTCGGCGCCTCCAACGAGTTCGGCGAGTTCGAGAGTGGCGTCACCGCCAACTGGTGGGGAGCCGTTCCCGCTGTCGTCGTAGGCGGCATCGCCTCTGTCTTCGTCACCCTCTCGGCCTCCGTACTCTTTCCCAAACTCCGTCGCGCCGACGCTCTTACCGCCGAATCGCTGATGGAGGTCAACGAAGAGTTGAGCGCCGCCGAAGCGATCGACTGACTCGCTTGGTCCCCCCAGCAGCGGCAGCGATTAGCGGCGTGTCGCAGACTGCGATTCGCGTTCGCGATGGCCTGCCTTTAGCGAGTTTTGCTGCTTTTATAAGGCAATCTTTTCCCCGTAAACCTTCCTATTGACAGATTTACCGAAGCTTGCATAACCTTCTGGTCGATTTTTATTCACGAATATCGTTATCCGTCAGTGGAAAGGCGCCCTCCCCATGCAGAACACTCTCCAGCGGTGTGTCCGAACGGCTCCCCTTGTCATCTTCGCCATCCTCACCATGATTCTGGCCCCTAGCTCCGTCCTCGCCCAGCTATCCTCGGCTGCGGTCAACGGAGCCGTCAAGGACGACTCCGGCGCTGCTGTCCCGAAGGCCGTGGTCGTGCTCCGAAACACCGCCACCTCCGTCGAGCGCACAACGCTGACGAATGATGGCGGCAACTACTCGTTTCCTTCGGTTGCTCCCGGCCGCTACACGGTGCGCATCTCAGCGGCATCCTTCCAGAGCGAGCAGATCAGTGCCTTTGACGTCGGGGTCGATCAGGTTGTCGCGCTCAACTCCACACTGCGGCCAGGCGACGTCAAGGTCGCCGTGGAGGTCGAGGCCGAAGGTGTGCAGATTGAGAGCGCAACCTCACAGCTGGGTACCGTCATGGAGCAGAAGAAGGTGCAGGATCTTCCGCTCAACGGCCGCAACTTTACCCAGTTGCTCACCCTTACACCCGGAGCTACTCCGGTTTCGGTCGGCCAGAACGCGAGCGGCGGTAACACGGCTGTGACAGCCGGATCAACCTTTTCGTTTCCGTCCATCAACGGCCAGCCTAACCGCTCCAATCTATACCTGGTCGACGGCATGAACGACAACAATGCCTGGTACAACACCTATGCCGTCGCGCCAGTTGTCGATTCCATCCAGGAGTTCAAAGTCAACTCCCACAACGACGCGCAGTATGGCCAGGTCACTGGCGGCGTGGTGAACGTCGCAACCAAGTCCGGCACTAACGCCTACCGTGGCGCTCTCTGGGAATACATCCGCAATAATGCCTTCGACGCGCGTCCGCGCTTTGCCGCACTTTCGGCCTACCACCTCAATCAGTTCGGCGGTGTCCTTGGGGGCCCGCTGAGTATTCCGAAACTCTACGACGGACGCAATAAGACCTTCGTCTTCTTTTCCTACGAGGGCACGCGGTACAGCAAGGGCAACGGAATCTACTTCCTGCAGCCAACCGCGGCGCAGCTGGGCGAGAGCACCTGGGGCGGACCGCAGGATCTCTCCGCTGCAGACTTCAGCACCGCCACAACCGGCATAGCGGGCTGCTCTGACAAGACGGCGACCAGCACCTCTGCCTGCCAACTCTACGACCCTACGGTGGCCAACAGTGCGTCCTACCGCCCGGCCTTCGTCGGCAACCAGATTCCTGTCACCAAGCTCGACAGGCGTTCCGTCGCTCTGATCCATAAGATCTTTTCCGCCCCGGTCACGGTCCCCGGGTTCGCTCCGACGCAGTACAACGGCGTCATTACGACGCCGAGCAGGCAGACGAGCCATAACTACAGCGCCCGCATCGACCAGCACGTTCGCGACAAAGACTTCATCTTCTTCCGGTATAGCGGCATCAGGCTGAACACCGTGTCGCCGGGCAACATACCCCACCTGTCCACCAACACCGACCTTCCCGCCGAGCAGTATGGCGCCAGCTGGATGCACATTTTCAGCGCCAGCACCAGCATGCAACTGCAATACGGCCGCACGCACGTGGGCTACGATCCTGTCACACGCTTCGACATTCCTTCCACGGACCTGATCAGCACCTTTGGAATTGACAGCTCCTTCTCGAACTATGTCGGCGGCGTTTCGCTATTTCCCAACATCTCGGTGACTGGCTACTACAGTGGCGGCGAAAGCAGCACCCCCTCGAAAAACCTCTCAAGTATTCATGAGTACAAAGGCCAGGTCATCCACACGCTGGGCCGCCACCAGATCACCTGGGGAGGCGGATGGGACCAGGCGAACTTTGAGCAGTATCAGCGCAACGGGTCGATCGGCTTCAATGGCGCTTCGACCGGCAACTTTGCCGGCAATGCCGGATCCACCGTTCCTACAAAGCAATCCACGCAGTCCGGCAATGGTCTGGCAAGTTATCTGCTGAACTTCCCGTCGAGCTTCAACTTCCGAAATGTGCTCATCACAGAGCGCCCCGGGGGCATCGCCTCAGCGTTCGTGCAGGACTCCTTCAAGATGACCCCTACCCTTACGGTGAACGTCGGAGTTCGCTATGACCGTACCGTCATTCCCCAGTACGGTACCGACGCGACCATCGGTCAGCAGGGCTCCATCGAGACCGGAGACTTCGACTTCGCTACAGGAAAATA
>DASTSJ010000006.1:0-3706 GCA_035760765.1 Edaphobacter sp.
CGATGGAACCGTAAAGGGCGACACCCTCGCGGTCTCATCGGTTCAGCTCCAGTAAATGGCGAAAGCCCCACAGTCGTGATGACCATGGGGCTTTCTGAAGTTTGCGCTGTTTAGCTAAGCGTCTCCATCAGTTTATTGATCGTGCGGTTCAGGTCCTTGTCGGCCCTTCGCTGCTCATCGATCTTCGCGATCGAGTGCATCACCGTCGTGTGGTGCTTGCCTCCAAACTGACGTCCGATCTCCGGCAGCGAAGCCTCCGTCAGCTGCTTGGCAAGATACATCGCAATCTGCCGCGGCACCACGATCTGGCGCGAGTTGTTCTTCTGCTTCAGCTCTGCGATGCGCATGCCGAAGTTGTCCGCCACCGTGCGCTGGATCGTCTCGATCGTGATCTTGCGAACCTGCGTGTCGATAAACTGCTTCAGGCACTGCTGCGCCACAGCCAGCGTGATCTCCACGCCATGCATCGAGCACCACGCGATCAGCCGAACCAGCGCGCCTTCAAGCTCGCGCACGTTCGTTCGCACATTCGACGCGATGAACAGCGCTACATCGGTCGGCAGCGCGGTCTGCTCGCTCTCCGCCTTCTTCTGCAGAATCGCAACCTTCGTCTCGAGATCCGGCGGCTGAATGTCCGCAATCAGTCCCCACTCAAAGCGCGAACGCAGACGGTCCTCAAAGTCCGGAAGCTCCTTCGGCGGACGATCGCTCGCAATCACAATCTGCTTCATCGACTCGTGCAGAGCGTTGAACGTATGGAAGAACTCCTCCTGCGTCCGCTCCTTGCCTGCGAGAAACTGGATGTCATCGATCAGCAGTACGTCGACGTTGCGGAACTTGTCCCGGAAGCTCGTCATCTTCTGGTAGCGCACGCAGTCGATCATCTCGTTGGTGAACTTTTCGCCGCTCACGTAGCAGATCGAAGCATGCGACTGACGCCGCTTCACCTCGTGGCCGATCGCCTGCATCAGGTGCGTCTTGCCCATGCCGACGCCGCCGTACAGAAACAGCGGATTGTAGGCCTTCGAAGGCCGCTCGGCGACGGCCTGCGCGGCCGCGGTGGCAAACTGGTTTCCGCTGCCCACCACAAACGCGTCGAAGATGTACTTCGGGTTCAGTTGCGATGCCGTGTTCCAGTCAAACCGCGACTGCTCCGGCATCGGAGCAGCCGGTGCCGTGCCTTGATTGAGCGCGCCCGCCCGGCCCTGCTTCGGCGCATTCTGGCTGTGGCTTGGAACCGGCGCAAAGCCGCCGTCCTCGCGAACCTTCGGCGCTCTCGGATCCTGCTCCGCCGTGATGAACTCCACCGACTCCACATCGAGCGCGAGATTATCGATCGCCTCCTGGATCAGGTCTGCATAGCGATCGCCGATGTGTTGAAAGTCGGCGGAGGGTATCCGCACAAAGAGCTTCTTGCCTTCCAGATGTGAGAAGCGAGTCGGCTTCAGCCATGTCTCGTACGACTGGCGATTGATCTTCTTCTCAAGCGCGGCAAGGATGCGAACCCAGCAATTCAGCACGGCGGTCGCCGTCGGAACGAATGACATTTTTATACTTCCTTCTTCTGTTCCATGTGTTAAAAACCAGCTGCTCCCGCGGTCATCGTCGTTGCCCTTCGCCATAAAAATTTGGAACCAGCAAACAGATGTTCTCCTCGCCATCGAGGCAAGTTGTGAGAAACCCTGTATCGCCAGAATTCTCTTCGATGCGCAATCACTGCGTTGGGAAGAGGAGTAGTGCAAACATGAGGCAGAATGCGGAGCTGCTGAGTCTGCGTAAAACGTCTTACGAATCGGGTTCGATAGTAGCACGCCCAACAGGACCCATTTCAAGCGCTGCAGGACAAAAAAATTCAAGTTGCACCATTCACGGTGAAGGGAAAAAAAACCTGCATTTTCAAGCAAGAAAAGTAGCCGATTAACCCCTTTGGCCTATACCCGTCAGAGCTTCTTTGTGATACCTTCCACCGCCGCGCACGACCCAGATCACCGCCTCCACAGACCAGGCCTCCACAAAAACCCAAGCTGCCCAAAACCTGGTGCCCTATCTTCGACCGCGAAGCGGGCTAAGGTGGGTTTTGCAGATCCCCTGCAGGACGCAGCCGTCCCAGCTCCAAAGGTGTCATCCTGAGCGAAGCGGCGAAGCCGCGCAGTCGAAGGATCTGCGGTTCGCCCGGCCAGCCATCCTCCCGCCGGAATCCCTCCACGATCTCTCGACCGAGTGCATCTCCCCTGTGAAAATCCCGTCCCATACGGTACAATTAGAAATTGCTGCTACAGCGAAAAAGATCCGGCAGGTCGTCTCCTGCCTCTGAGGAGTTAGTTTCATGCCGAAGCGTACCTTTCAACCCAACCGTCGCCGCCGCTCCAAGACCCACGGCTTTCTCAGCCGCATGAAGACGAAGGCCGGAGCCGCCGTCCTCAGCCGTCGTCGCGCCAAGGGCCGTCACAAGATCGCCGTCAGCGCCGGCTATCGCGACTAGTTGCGGACAGGGTCAGCGCTCTGCGCGCCCTAGTCTCCACAAAAAGAGTTCGTTCCCTCTGCACACGATTCTCAGCACATAGGGCCGCCGCCGGGCGGCCTCGCTGTTTCAGGGCAACCTCCCCTGTTTTCCTGTCCTCCTACTAGAAAGCCGGCACCGCGAAAGCGAACGAAGTGCCCTGCCGGCGACCTTAGGAGTATTTGCGATGAATCAACCCAATCAGCAGAGTTCGAATAAGGGAATGAACAAAGGAACTTCGTCCGACAAGCAGCAACAGTCCACGCAACAGACTCAGCAGCAGGGAAACAGGAGCAGCCAGGGTAGCTACAGCTCTCCCGGCCAACCCCATCAGGGCAGCCACTCCGCACCCTCTGAGAAGAGATAGTCCGCACAGTCAGCGTGGATTGCGTGCACTGTGATGCTGTAGCCAGGCATCACCTAACATCTCGAAAAGGTCCGCTCACCGCGAGCGGACTTTTTCTTGCAGCGCATTCTTTGCAGCGACGTGGCCCGTCGCACTCATGCACTCCGCTTCGCCAGCCGATAACAACTCGCAGAACAGCGCGTGTACAACCGGCGGAGCAGACACCATTCGAGATCACAAACCCACTCCCCGCACACCCGATGCGAACGATCGTCGCCGTACCCCGCGCTACGCCTGCCACGGCCCCATCGAGTTCCGCATCCACAACTGGTACTCGCGCCGCGGCCGCATCCTCAACCTCTGCCTCGAAGGCTGCCTCATCCAGCCGCGCGAAGCGACCGGCTACGCCATCGGCGACCAGCTCGAGATGCGTTTTGAGGTCAACCGCCTCAGCTTCCGCGTCCACTGCATCGTCCGCCAGGTCCGCGCCTCCGGCCACCTCGGCGTCGAGATCCTCTGCCTCAGCGACCGCAGCCGCGCGCAGCTCCGCGAGCTCATCGACGAGCTCTCCCACAGCGGAGCCGAACCTTTAGCCTCGCTCTGCCAGCCCTCGCGATAAACTAACCTCTCACGGGCGCTCTTCAATCGATCACGTCCCGCACGTCCTCATGGCGCTCACCTTCCGTCTCCGCAAACACGCCGACTACCAGCGCGTCTATCAGGCGAGCCGGAAACAGTTCTCGCGCCAGATGACCTTCTTCGTCGCCCCGCGGTCCGCCGTCGCAGGCCAGCCCGAAACCCCGCGCGTCGGCCTCACCGTCGGCAAGGTGATGGGCAAGGCCGTCGATCGCAACCGCATC
>DASTSJ010000007.1:0-5522 GCA_035760765.1 Edaphobacter sp.
GGCAAAGCGATCAGGACAAGGAGAGCAATACCCACCGCACACCACCGGGTAAAAAGAATGCGGCGCTCCGGCGTAAGCAGCAGACCGATCAGTAGCGCGACCAGGAAAAAAGTCATCGAGGGCTTGTTGAGTAGCCCGACTCCGGCGAATGCGCCGAACGCGATCCAGCATCCGCGAGCGCTTCTGCCGCGAAGCAGAAGGATAAGAGCCAGAACACAGCCCATCCAGAAGAAGGACTCCCAGGAGTTCATCGAGAGAAAGCTGTCGAGTCCGAGATACTGCGGGCCAAGCAGGATGCCTGTCATCGCGAGTGCCTGTGCTGGCCTTCGGCCTCCCAGCGCCCAGGCCAGCAGGCCTGTCAGAAGAACTCGCAGCGCACCGGCCAGGGCCGACAGCAGGCGGATTCCGGCCAGAGAGTGGCCGAAAAACAATTCGGCAGCTCGGGCCTGCAAAGCGACGATAGGGCCATGATCGACGTATCCCCACGCAAGATGGCGGCCGCATGCAAGGTAGTAAAACTCGTCACGAAAGTAACCCCAGCCGATGTGGGCCTGCCACAGATTGGTGGCGATATGGAGGACCACCTTCACGGCCGCGAAGAGCACAGCCAGGCGCACAGCCTGACGTAGCGACGGGTCCATGGGGCGTACGACGGTGGTCGCGGCAGTTGCCGTAGACATCAGGAACTCTCCCTGCATCTGATTCAACTACTATTACGAAACGGAGCTGGTTTCGTTCCTGGATCGGCGTCTTTTGCCGGCTTCAAAAGCGGGAACGGTGTTGGCCTAGTTTAGCGGGGTGAAACGATGGATTGGACTCCTGGGGGACTGAGCAGTGACGTGGAGGACCGGCGCGGTTCCTCCGGCGGCGGCTTTGGCGGCGGTGGTATCGGGATCGTCGGCTTCATCTTTTTAGTGATCATCAGCCTCATTACAGGCCGCAATTACATCGGCAGTTACCTTGCCGGCGGCGGCCACGTTGCAACCACGAACAGCCGACCCGCTGCTTCCTCCGCCGCCGAGGACCGATCAGCCCAGCTCGTCTCCTACGTGCTCGACGATGTGCAGCACGAGTGGGAGACTTTGCTGCCGGAACAGGCCAACAAGCCCTACCGACACGCCAAGCTGGTGCTGTTCCGCGACTATACGCGATCCGGCTGCGGCACGGCTCAATCCCAGACCGGCCCTTTCTATTGCCCCGAGGACGAGAAGGTCTACATCGACCTCAGCTTCTGGGATGAGTTGCGGCGCATCGGAGGCAGCACCGCAGACTTCGCGCAGGCCTACGTCATTGCACACGAGCTTGGCCATCACGTCCAGAATATTCTGGGTGTAGAGCAGCGTATGCGCCAGTTGCAGGCACGAAATCCGGAGGAGAAGAATCAGCTTTCGGTGGCCCTGGAGTTGCAGGCCGACTGCCTCGCTGGTGTGTGGGCGCACACGGCGGCACAACGCGGGAAGATCGACGAAGCCGACGTTCGGGACGGACTGAGTGCAGCGGCAGCGGTGGGCGATGACCACCTGCAGAAGATGTCGCGAGGAGCGGTCTCGCCCGAAACGTTCACCCATGGCAGCTCAGAACAGAGGCAACGGTGGTTCACGCGCGGGCTGCAGTCGGGGGACCTGGACCACTGCAATACCTTCCAGGCGGCTTCTGGCGACGGGTTATAGGAGCGTTGAAAAAAATCGGTTTTAGGACGATGCAGCCTTCGAGTACGATGGTTCACGCATGCGGCCTCTCTTCCTTGTTTTATTGACTCTTTTGCTTGTAGGGCTCTCCCGGGCTCAGACGCCGTCTCCCATCGAACGGCTTTACGTCTTTGGCGACAGCTACTCCGATACGGGACGTGGCTGGGTGGATAGCGACGGCCCCACAGCCGTGGCGTACATGGCGCAGCGCCTTGGGCTGACGCTGGTCCCATCCAATGCGCACGATGCTGCGGAGAAGAGCCTGAACTTCGCGGTGAGCGGCGCCCCTACTGGCGAAAATAAGGGACATATCGTCAGTAACGGCTTTCTGGGATTCGGAATGAAGAACCAGGTCGCGGAGTTTGTCGCTCGCGTCCATGATGGCTCCATCGTCTTCGATCCGGACGATACCCTCTTCTTTATCGCCGGTGGTCTCAATGACAGTCGCATCACAACCGACCAGACTGTCGCCAATCTGGAAGGAGAGATACAGACGTTATACGACGCCGGCGCGCGGCGCTTCCGTCTTGCTATCCTTCCGGAAGCCATCCCCGCCTTCAGCGATGTTGCAAAACGTCTGAATCCCGCCATTCGCAGTATCCCAACCGACATGGCGTCCAAGCTCAGCGGAGCAGATATCAGGCTGAGCAAATGGGGAATCTACTTCGATTACATCCTGCAGCATCCAGAGAAGTTCGGTATCACCGATGTGGTCAGTCAATGCGCCGGACGCTCCATCTTCAACGAAGATTGCACGCCATGCGCCGATCCCGCCACTCACTTCTACTACCACAAGAATCATCCTTCCACTGCAGTGCATAAGATTGTGGGAGAGATGCTGTACAAGGAAGTTGCTTCGCCTAAGGCAGCACATTGAGCGTGGCAGCTTCGGCAGGACTTTCCCCTAAAAAGTAGCTCCGAATCTTCTCTGCGGTGGTACTGTTTACCACCGCGGTCAGAGCATCTGGCGTCTTCTCTGCTGCCTGACGGATCGCGCGGACCGACCCGAAGTGCTCTAGCAGCCGCTGTCGCGTGCGCGGTCCGACGCCTGGAATGGAGAGAAGCTCCGAATCCCGATCACGCATCTCGCGCCGCTTTCGGTGATAGGAGATGGCAAACCGGTGCGATTCATCCCGTATCTTCTGGATGAGGTGCAGCACAGGGGAACGCCGGTCGAGAACCACCGGATCGTTCTCCTGCCCATAGACATAGATAATCTCTTCGCGCTTTGCGATCGATGCCAGAGGCTGCAGGGTTACGCCTATCTCGTTGAGTGCATCGGCAGCGGCGTGCAACTGGCCCAGGCCGCCGTCGATCAGGATCAGGGAAGGGAACGGCTTCTTCTCTTCCAGCAATCGCTTATAACGGCGTTGCACGATCTCTCGCATGGAGGCGAAGTCGTCGACGCCGGTCACCGTCTTTACCTGGAACTTGCGGTAGTCGGCCTTCTTCATGGCACCGTCTTCCCAAACCACCATCGAGGCGACTGTCTCCGCTCCCTGGATGTGCGAGATGTCAAAACATTCGATTCTACGTGGGGGTTCCTCGAGCGTCAGAGCGTCCTGCAACGCTTCTACGATGGCTTTCTGTGACGGCAGCAGCACCCGGAATCGCTGATCGTAGGATTGCTTTGCATTCTGACCCACGAGATCTACCAGGGAGCGCTTTTCGCCACGTTGCGGCGCCAGAATTTCGACGCGATGGCCGGTACGCTCCGCCAGAAGCTCTGCCAGCGGAGCCCGATCGGGGAAGTCCACCGGGACAAGAATGGAGCGCGGAACATAGCCCTGGTCGAGATAGAGCTGCTTCAGCAGGGCTGAAAAGAATGCCGCCGGGCTGAAGGGCGTTCCGGGCTCTGAAATCGCGGTGTGCTGCATCCGTGGGGATCCCTCCCCAATCTCCGGTGCTGCACACCCGGGATCGGGCTCCAACGAAGCCAGTGACTCAGTCGCGGATCGGGTGTTCGTTTGCGCTGCAGAGGAAGGCTGTACGCTTTCCTCCTCTTCGCTCGAAGCTTCCAAAAACTCTGGCAGATCTTCCCAGAAGAAATCGCGCCGATCGACGATCTTGCCCGAGCGCATGTGGAACAGATTGACGGCCAGCATCTCGTTCTCGTAGTGAAATCCGAAGACGTCGGCGTCCTCATTATCGGTAGTCGCGATGCGCTGCTTGTCCAGCATTTGGTGTACTGTCGTCAGCTGATCGCGAAGGCGCGCCGCCAGCTCGTACCGCTCGGATTCAGCGGCCTCCTGCATGCGCTCGGTTAATCGCTCCTCCAGCTCGCCAGGACGACCTTCCAGAAACAGCTGTACGTCGCGGATGGATTGACGATACTCCTCCGGTGTTGTCAGCCCTTCAACGCAGGGTCCAAGGCATCGCTTGATGTAGTACTGCAGGCAGGCTCGCGGATGGTATCGCGACAGGTCGACCTTGCAGCTGGGGATCAGAAAGCTCCGGTGGATCAGGTCGACAAGCCGATGAGCCAGGTTGCCGGGAAAGTAGGGACCGAAGTATGCGCTTCCATCTTTTCGCAGCCGTCGTGTGACAAAGACCTTGGGGTAGCGGTCTCCCATGGTGAGCTTGATATACGGATAGGTCTTGTCGTCGCGCAGCAGGATGTTGAAGCGTGGCTTTCGCTGCTTGATCAGGTTGTTCTCTAGCGCGAGGGCTTCGCGCTCGTTGGCGACCGTGATGTAATCCAGGTCGACAGCTTCGCGCATCAGCGTGCCGGTCTTTGCGTTAGCCTGCGATGCCTCCAGGAAGTAGGAGCGCACCCGCGCCCGCAGGTTTTTGGCCTTGCCAACGTAGATCACCTCACCTTCAGCGTTCTTGTAGAGGTAGCAGCCGGGGGAGGTGGGCAGGGTCCGGATTTTTTGCTGAAGATCCATTGGATGCGTTCGTGCCCGGGCGCAAAGTACTGTGCGCGAAGGACTAGTCTTCCAGTGTAGACCGCGTCTCCGCAGAAGATTGCACGCGAAGATTTGACGCAAATTTGCAACAAAAGTTCCGGGCAGGATAGGACCGAGTCAAGCGCTGGTTTCGCCGAAAAACACCGTAAGTTATTGTCTAAAAAAGGCTTATCAGAAGAAAATCTTTGGCATCGCAATTGCTTATTTCTAGACGTAAGCGTTGCAGCCTGGATCTGCACGAAGGAGATAGAAAAACAATGAACTCCATGAGCCGTTTTTCCCTTGGTAAAGACAAGTTTGGTACTGCAGGAACTGCTGTTCTCACCAGTGCACTGTTGCTCACCTTTACAATCGGCTGCTCGAGCAAAAACTACGTTCGCTCGCAGACCGCTCCTCTCATCGACAAGACCAATCAGCTGGATGCCAAGACCGCCAGCGATCATCGGGCTATTGTAGATACCGACGAACGTGCGACTGCGGGAATTGCGAAGGCTCAGGGAGCAGCGAACTCTGCCGACGAGCGTGCGCGTGCTGCAGGTCAGTCGGCGGATACGGCCAACCAGTCGGCACAGGAAGCCGTCAATCGCGTGGACAACCTCGCCGGCGTCGTCGCTAATCTTGACAACTACAAATCCGTTGGCGATGTCAGTGTGACCTTCGGCTTCGACAAGTCAGTTTTGACCGCCAAGGATCGCAAGACCCTGGATGACTTCGCAGCTGGCCTGGCCGAAAAGCGTAACTACATTTTGGCGGTCACCGGCGGGACAGATTCGACCGGAGATGCAAATTACAACTACGCCCTGAGTCAGCGTCGTGCGGATGCGGTCGTAAATTATCTTGCGACGAAATACAACATTCCGCCGCACAAGTTCTATCTGATAGGTATTGGTAAGGATCAGGAAGTCGCCAGCAACAACACCGCATC
>DASTSJ010000008.1:0-6852 GCA_035760765.1 Edaphobacter sp.
CCCGAATTAAGCAACAGAAGCAGGAGGGCTATCGTCTCGCATTCGTTGAGGACGAGGGCGCTGTGGTTGCGGTAGCCGGTTTTCGCGTCATGAGCGTTCTGTGGAGCGGCAGAACGCTTTATGTGGATGATCTCGTCACGGATGAGGCGATGCGGTCGCGCGGCTTCGGCGCCAAAATGATGGCATGGCTGGTTGAGCTGGCCAGGACCGAGGGGTGCGAGACGTTCTCGCTCGACTCCGGAACGCATCGTGAGGAGGCACACGCCTTCTACTTCCGACAGGGACTTCGCATCTCGGACTTTCATTTTCAAATGCAGATCTAGAAACTCCGTCGGGCGGATGTGGTAGCGTTCGGCTATGCCTTTCACACGCGGAGCAGCAGCCGGTGGTTCCGGTAGGGCACCGAAGTCCATCGATGAGCAGCCGCCTGAGGAGATTGCTGCAGGCATCGAAGACTTTGTCTCGCGTTATCCCAATGCAGCTGTTCTGGACGAGGGCCGCATCGCCTTCGACATGCGTGTGGCCAAATACCGCCTTGCGGTCGAGCATGGCCGGTGCACGCTGCAGCTGTGGAGTGAAGAGGCGAACCTTGTTCGACGGGTACTCTCCATCCAGGAACGTGGTGGCATACTGCGTATCTACGTGATGCGATTTGGCCAGACCAAGCCACAGATTCTGGAGCTTGTCGCCGATCGTGATCGCCGGACGCCGTCGACGCGAGAAGCCACCAGGGTGAAGTATCTGCGCGTGCTGGAGCGCGTCCTCGCACGTACCTTTCCCGAGTGCAAGGTGGAAGGGCTGCGGACCGCGATGGATCTCGAAAAGAGTTTCGGTCCGGCGTATGCTCGCGGCACTCTGGTGCAGGGCCAGAAGGCATGGGCCATCGTCGGAGTCAACCCAGAAGAGACACAAGCGACGATCGACGGCATCCTTACGATTGGGATTCTGTGGCTAGAGCACTGCCGAACGAGCGGCGACGGTCGCCGCGTCTGGCAGGGGTTGAAAGTGTTCTTACCACGTGGAACAGGAACGCTCACCGCGTCGCGCATGTGCTGGCTTAATCAACGTGCGGCGCAATGGGAGCTGTGGGAGATCAACTCCAGTACAGAAGACGTGGAGCAGCGCGAGCCTGCGGACACCGGCAACATTACCACCCGACTGATCCATGCACCCGATCGTGCTGCTGTTCGCGAGCGGTTTGCTGTCGCGGAGGCACGCGTCATCTCAATTGTGCCGGAGCAGGCGAGGTCGCAGGTCGAGGTGATTGTATCCAGCGGCGCTCAGGTGGCTTTTCTATTGCACGGTTTGGAGTTCGCGCGGATCCGTGCGGGTTATTCAGGCAACTCCTTCAATGTGCAGGAGGAGATCAGCTTCGGAGCAGGCGCCAATGAGACAGTTCTGACTGCCGAGAACGAAGCTGCCTTGCGGGAACTCGTAGCGCATCTCTTCGAACGTCGACAGCCGGGAGGCGATAAGCGGGATGCGCTCTACCGAATGCAGCCGGAACGCTGGTTGGAGAGCGTTCTGCGGCGGGATCTGGAACCGCTGGATGCGCATCTTGATTCAAAGCACGTCTACACGCAGGTCCCTGCCTTTGTTGCCGGAGATCGAGGGATGCTGGACCTGCTCGGAGTTCTGCGCGACGGCAGACTTGCCGTGATTGAGCTGAAGGCAGAAGAGGATCTGCACCTTGCCCTGCAGGGACTCGACTATTGGATTCGTGTTCGCTGGCACCATCTGCACTCTGACTCTGGGCGGGGCAATGGTTATGGAGCCGGAGAGTTGCAGCGCGCTGGTTACTTCAGTGGCGTGATGCTCGCACAGCTCCCGCCAAGGCTGTACCTGGTCGCTCCCGCTCTCAGAGTGCATCCTGCGACCGAAGTAATTTTGCGGTATCTTTCTCCTGCAGTCGATTGGGAGCTGGTCGGGCTCGACGAACGCTGGCGCCACAAGCTCAAGGCCGTCTGGCGCAAACGAAGCACGGATGCTCTTTCGCGCGTCGCCGATCAAGGAGTCACGATTTAGCTATGTGCATGCAACTACCAGGACGATGTTTCGCTCGCTTGATCTCCATGCTCTGCCTCGGTGCGCTCTGTTACTTCGCATCTGCACAGAATCCGGTTCGGGAAACGAAGACGAACTGGAAGCTCGTCTGGAGCGATGAGTTCAATGGACCAGATGGCAGTCCACCCGATTCATCGAAGTGGAAGTTTGCGACGGGTGGAGGCGGATGGGGCAACAAGGAGCTGGAGAGTTACACTTCGCGGCTGCAGAATGCAGAGCAGCGCGGGGGAAATCTGGTGATTACTGCGCGAAAGGAAGATTACGTTGGCCAGGACGGGATCGCACGGCCGTACACCTCGGCACGCCTGACGACCAAGGGGCAGTTTTCACAGGCCTACGGACGGTTTGAGGCTCGCATGAAGCTTCCTCTCGGGAAGGGGATCTGGCCTGCGTTCTGGCTGCTGGGCGACAACATCGATTCGGCGCGGTGGCCCACCGCCGGCGAGATCGACGTGATGGAGAACATCGGCGAGCCGGGACGGATCTACAGCACGCTGCACGGCCCGGGTTACAGCGGCGCCCACGGACTCTCTACGCCGTTCAATCTGCCGTCTGGCGAGGCGGTGGATACAGGCTTTCATACCTACGCCGTCGAGTGGACTCCGCGGCGCATCCGCTTCTTCTTCGACGATGAGCTGATCGTGGAGCGCACTCCCAACGACCTTCCGCAGGGAGCGAAGTGGGTCTACGACCATTCCTTTTTTCTGCTCCTGAACGTCGCAGTCGGCGGCGCCTGGCCCGGAAATCCGGATGAGACGACGCGCTTTCCGCAGCGGATGCTGGTGGATTATGTGCGCGTTTACAGCCGGCAGTGGCCGTAGATCAGTCGCAGCCTGCGCCCATGACCTCGAGTGAAGTGGTATCCGTCGCGTCGCCCTCGTCGGGCATGTTCTCCGGATGCGATGTCGAGAAGAATTTTTCCACGGCATCGATGACGGCGTTGCCGTTCTTCGACTCGAAGATCTGCTTGCGGAGCGCTCCGCCTCCGGGCACACCGTGGGTGAACCATGCGGCGAACTGCTTCATCTTGCCGACCGCATCGCGGTGACGCTTCTCACGGGCGATCTGGCCGGAGGCGATGATTGCCTCGGCACGCGCGGCCTCCGCAGCCTCTTCCAGTGCAATCTCATCGACCAGCATCTGGAAGTAGGTGCGGATCATGCGATAACGATCTTCATTTGTGGGAATGTCGTAGGTTCCCACGCCCGTTGCCTCTTTGGTCGCGGTGTACTGGGCGATCTGGCGGAAGATCCACGGATTCGCCGGCGCCGTGCGCCCGATCATGACGGCATCGCAGTTGGTCTTCTCCACCATGGCGGCGGCGTCTTCCGGGGTGCGAATGTCTCCGTTTCCGATGACGGGGATCTTTACGGCGTCTTTGACTGCGGCGATGTACTCCCAGCGAGCCTGACCGGTGTATCCGTCTTCGCGGGTGCGGGCGTGCAGGGCGCAGGCGTTCAGGCCACAGTCTTCCGCCATCTTCGCCAATTCCACGCAGACGATGTTGCTGTCGTTCCAACCCATGCGGAACTTGACGGTGAAGGGGATTGAGACCGCGGACCGGATCGCCTTGAAGATGCGCTCGATCTGCGGCAGGTCTTTGAGCAGTCCGGAGCCGCCATTGCAGGCAACCACACGTTTGGCCGGGCAGCCGAGGTTCAGGTCGACCATGTCGAAGCCGGCGTCCTGAACGATGCGGGCGGAGTCGGCCAGCGTCTCCGGGTTGGAGCCGAAGAGCTGTGCGGAGATCGGATGTTCGTCGTCGTAGTAGGTCAGATAACGCTTGCGCTTGGTCTCGCGCATGCGAGAGAGGCCGTCGGCCGAGGTGAACTCGGTCATGATGAGCCCGCAGCCGGACTGCTGGTTGGTAGTCGCGGCCTCGACGGCAGTAGCATCGGAGGTGAACCGCAGATCCTTCGACTCCGCTTCCCTCCGCTCAGGATGACCCTCGCTGGGGGATGATGCGTCGGGGCCTGGGCTGCTTTCGGTGGAGAACTGGCTGGCGTTCTTGATGAAGCGGCGAAAGACGGTGTCGGTCACGCCTGCCATCGGCGCGAGGACCGTGGCAGGTGCGATGACGACGTTGCCGACGGTGAAGCTGGCGGGTACGCGGGCGTGGGCGGGCATCGCGTGTTCGAGGGGCGAGTCCCACTTCTTCTGCTCGAGCGTGTAGCGCTTCTTCATCGTGTCCTTGTGGCCTTCTTTGTCGATTTTTTCGCCGTCTTTGCGGCTATCTTCTTCACTGCCTTTTTGGA
Organism: Edaphobacter sp.; assembly: GCA_035760765.1. Lineage (GTDB taxonomy): Bacteria > Acidobacteriota > Terriglobia > Terriglobales > Acidobacteriaceae > Edaphobacter. The sequence continues at coordinate 4,320 of DASTSJ010000008.1, forward strand.
TGATTTCTTCGTTGGCTTGCGACGCTTCTCCTGCGGGAGGGAAGCGAGGTAGGCCCTGGCTTCGATCAGCAGGGGCAGGTTGGCTGGCGCGATGATGTTTGGGACTACGATCCACTCTCGCATCGTTCGCTGACCCATGGTCAGGTTGTACATCTCGCCATCCCCGGCGAGCAGTTCGGCGATGCGAGCCTCCGGCAGCTTCAGGGCGGCGCTTTCATCGGAGCGCGTGAAGGCAAAGATCCGGTTGTCCACCATCAGGCAGCCGTGGCCGAAGTCAACACCCACCATGCAGTCGGGAATCTTGCGGCTGAGATCGATCGCGAGCTGTTGACGACGCTTCATGGGCGAGAGGTTCTCCGCTTGAACAAGACAAAAGGCCCCCGCGCGAAGCGGAGGCCTTTTGAATAATGCATCTCCGCTTACTTGGAGGCAGCGGCCTTGCCTGCGTCCGACTGGGCGAACTTGCGGCGGAAACGCTCGACGCGTCCGGCGGTGTCGACCAGCTTCTGCTTACCGGTAAAGAACGGGTGGCAGGCGGAGCAAATTTCAAGGACGATGTCGCCCTTGTGCGTGGAGCGGGTCTCGAAGTGAGTTCCGCAGGCGCACTTGACGGTGATGGTCTCGTACTTGGGGTGAATTCCTTCTTTCGGCATAACGATCCTTTCGCCGGACGTTCTTTACGCCGGCGCTTTTAGATTTGCTTGTTCGGTTTCGCGGATCGCTTGCAACGGTATGGTCACGTCACATCGATGTGCCTGTCGCGAGCCCGGCGCCCGGAGGCGACAAGCTACGTTTAGTTTACCACCTTGGGCATCAGGCAAGGCTTAACAGAAGCGGCCCCTCCCCACCCGGCATTTTCCGCAAAGTCTTCCAAAAAAAGTACTTAATCGTGAACCAGTGGCTAAAATCTTGTTGTAGCTGGACTTACGGGTAAAGTCTTCATCTCAAATGGCTTAGCCCGGTCTTTGAGGCTGAGAGCTTTCCTCGACTCTGGTTCTATTGTAGATCGGGGGTGCAGGCGAATCGGCAATTTTCGTCGCGTCCCGGACGTTACCTAAGTTATTGGAGTAAAAGCAGATCATGGAAATCTTGACTTGAGAAGGGGGTTGACATCCAGCTCGGTGCTGCCTTTCAGGTGCGGCTAAACCTGAGTGCCTTGTTGAATTCGAAGAGTTTTGCAAACACGGGGTGAGTTCCTGCAGGGATCCCCGTTTCTCACAGGGGCGAACGATCGCGGCTCCTGCGATACTGAAGGAGTCCATGGCTGAGGTTTGTTCCATCTGCGAAGGTTCGGGGCTGCGGGTTGTCGAGCGGGAGGGGCGCCGGTTTGCCGAGGATTGCGTGTGCAGGGTGGCGAAGCGTACCGAGATGCGCGTTCGCCGCGCAGGCATTCCACGGCGCTATGAGCACTGCACGCTCGAGAGCTACGAGACGAACTTCCCGTCGTCTCACCGTTCACTCGGGGCAGCGCTGTTGCGCGCCAGGCGCTTTGTGGAGAGCTATCCGCTTGATACCGACGGGACCGGGCTTCTGCTGACCGGAAATATCGGTGTAGGCAAGACGCACCTCGCGGTGGGGATCCTGCAGGCTCTCGTGATCGAGCGTGGAGCGACCGGGTTGTTCTATGACTATCGCGACCTGCTGAAGCAGGTCCAGAACAGCTATAACCCGCAGGTGAGGGAGACAGAGCTCGAGATTCTGCGACCTGTGTTTGAGGCCGAGGTGCTGGTGCTCGACGAACTGGGCGCGAACAAACCGACGGACTGGGTGTGGGACACGGTGGCGCACATTCTCAACACCCGGTATAACGACCGCCGGACCACGATCATCACGACGAACTACCCCAATCAGCCACCGCTGGGGATGGGCGGCGCAGACGGGTCGGGGCGGCTTCGGGAGGAGACGCTGGGGGATCGCATCGGAGAGCGCATGCGATCGCGTCTACAGGAGATGTGTGTGGTTGTGGAGATGCAGGGCGATGACTTCCGCCAGAAGGTCAAGCGCGCCAGCTTTGCCTAGCCGCCGGAGGCGGCGTCTTACATGACGGTTGCGAGGAAGACGAGGCCGGCAGTCACGGCAGCGATTCTGTAGGCGTAGTCCGCGACGCGTGAGGACTCGACACCAGCATCGGCGCACGCGCCGGCAGCAATGGCAGGAGTGTGTACCGTGAGTACGCTGCCCTGCTGGTCCAGCCTTCGGTTGGTTCGAAATCCGATGAGGGGAGTCATGGTGATTCTCCTGCTTATGGAGCAGTAGATGTAACCGTTCGGTGTAATGATGCACCCGCCCGCAAAATTTTGCGATGAAAATCTAGCTAAAGCTTTCAAGGTGATCTCATAGCGTAATGAGTGTGTTCCCAAATCGGGAGACTGCATCCGTGGAACGGTATAGAATCTCGCCCAGATATGAGTGATCAGGAAACCAGAAGAAACGCATCTCCGGGGGGCGAAGATCAATCTCCTCCCCTGTTTACAGCACCGGCCACGCGCTCCGGCGGAATGCCGATGTATGCCTGGCTGATCGCAGGGGCCGT
>DASTSJ010000009.1:0-3218 GCA_035760765.1 Edaphobacter sp.
TCTCCGAGGCCGTGAACTGTCTCGAGCATGGCGGCAGTACCGGAGTTCGGGTCGACGGCGCCAAAGACCCAGGCGTCGCGATGATTTCCACCGACGACCCAGTTGTCCTTCTGCGAGGGATCGGTTCCAGGAATGACTCCGATGACGTCCCAGATGGTCCGGAGTCGCGTGTCCTGTTCGAGGTGCATATGGACCTTGACCTTGCCAGTCCCGCCCAGATGGTAGGTGAAGGGGAGAGCTCCCTGCCAGCCGCGCGGCGACACAGGACCATCGAGAGCTTTGAGAATGGGGGAAGCATCCTTGAAGGACAGGGGGTTCGAGGGGATCGACGGCTCGTTGCCCTGGAGACTGTTGCCGGGGATGCGTTTCGAATCCGGAAGATCGGGGGTGGATGCGACTCCTGGTGTCTGCGGATCCCCGGGATAGATCGGCAGGAACTGGACGGAGCCGCGCTGCACCCCGGATTCGGGCCGGTATGGTCCTTTGGGATAGACGTCCCCGCGATAGTAGCCATCGTCGGACGGATCGGAGTAGATGAGAACTCCTTTGGCTCCGTACTGCTGGGCCAGATAGACCTTCACCCCGCGGAAGTTGGCTCCATAACGCACGATGACGATCTTGCCCTTGACGCTAACGCCCATGCTGGCAAGCTTTTTGAAGTCTTCCTGGGTGCCGTAATTGGCGTAGACAACATCCGCGGTAACGTCTCCTGAGGGGGAGGAGCCGTTGAAGGCTGGGAGGATATCCGGTTCATTTTGAAAGGGATCGCCGCCATAGCGCTGCGGGTCGACGTGCTCCGGGGATGGGCCGGACATGAGATTCTCGCCGTTCGAGGTAAAGGCCTCTATCTTTATCTCGACGGGCCGGTTGAGCAGAACGCGGTAGGGAACGATCTTTGTGTGAAGGCCGGCCTCCTTAAACTTTTGCTCAACATACAGCGCGGTTGCGTAGTCTTCCTGGGAGCTTGCCCAGTGGGGCTTGGCGGTCAGCACCTTCAGGTGTTCCCCGGCGAGCGTTGCATCCGGCACCGGCAGGAAGGCTGCATCCCATTTTGCCTGCTGGGTAAAGTCACGGTACCCAAAGACCTGCGGAGCCTGAGCATGGCAGAGCAGAGTGGCTGACAGCAGGGGGAGAAGAAAGACCTTACGCAAACAAAAGACCTCAGAAGCGGGAGCTTCGAGGTCTAGGGTACCGCATTCTTCAGGGAGCACAGGCCGGAAGCCTGTGCCGGGAAGAAAGACAGAACTTTCTAACTTAGGCGGCGGGAACAGGCTGACCGCAGAACTTGCAGCGATGCGCCGGGATCGGAATATCGGAGAGGCACTCAGGGCATGCCTTCGTGGCTGGAGGTGCTGCTTCGACCGGCTTGAACTTCTTGAGCAGATACTGCGTGGGGAGTACGAGGAAGAAGTAGACAACGGCTGCAATCAGAAGAAAGTTGACGATGGCGGTGATGAACTTCCCGTACTCGACCACGCCTCCATTCACATGCGCGACCATGTAGTCGAAGTTCGGCTTCCCGACTACGGCGCCAAGAAGAGGATTGATGATGTTTGTCGTCAGGGCGGTAACGATGGCAGTGAAGGCCGCACCGATTATGACCGCGACCGCGAGGTCCATCACGTTGCCGCGAAGAATAAAGTCACGAAACCCTTTCAGCATGCAGATCTCCCTGGGTGAAATGACGTGTTTTCAGACACGGCGAGTATACGACAGGTCTGTACGCAGCGTTATGCAGAGTGTGTTAACCACAGAGCGTACGGATAGATCAGGAAGAAGAGCATCATGCCCAGCGCCATCAGGTCCATATAGATCATCAGCAGAACACCACCGTGGTAGAGGCTCCAGCGTGTCCTTACACAGCGGACATGATCGATCGTTCCAGCCACTGCGGCGATGACAGGCAGGATGAGCAGAGGCGTGGCGTGGTTGTTTGGAAAGTCGGAGAGCAGGACCGAGACGCCAAGGCTGACGAGAACCAGAAGCGTACCCCGAAGAAGGGAGCGGCTGCGCGGGTTGAGGAACCGGTAGATCACCTTACTCTCTCTAGGGTATTCGCTTTTTCGCCGTGGCGCAGCGTCGGGCAGGATGGGGAGGCACGGTATCATGAAGACAGGGTCCGTCCACTCATCTTCGGAGCGCGCGTGAAGTTGATCGATGATCAGTCCGGGGGAGCAGCGGACGAATTGAGGCAGCAAACGGAGCAGAGGGCGAAGTTCTGGCGGATCTGTGCCCTTATCTTAGGATGCAGCCTGCTGATCCGCTTGATATTGCTGCGGATGATGGCGGCAACGCCGCTCGCCTCCGATTCGCAGGACTATCGCGAGATGGCGCTCCAGTTGATGGCGGGCGTCCATTTCGTGCCGTACTGGCCTCCCGGGTTGTCGCTTTATCTCCTTCCCTTTCTTGGTGCAGGTCTTGGGGACGTCGCTTTGCGAGCCTCCATGCTGCTCTGGTGGGTACTTTTCTGCTGGGCGTTGATCCGTCTTTGCCGGGATATGAAGCTGGCTGATCGGTCCACCCTGTTGATTCTCTGTGTCTTCAGCATTACTCCCGCCTTGATCCACTTTTCGGTGGAACCGATGACACAGATGCCGTCAGCGGCCCTGCTCTTGGTGGCAGTCAGCTCGACCGTACGCTGCTGGAGGTCCCCGGGCTGGCGCGAGGCGCTTCTTCTGGGTGGCTCTACCAGTTGGTTAGCGTTGGTACGGCCCAGTGCGCTTCCGCTACTGATTGCGTTTCCGGCTCTGGTTTACATTCGGCGGCGGCGGCTTATCGAGCCGGTGATCGCTGTCGTCTTTGGCGGGATACTGCTCCTGGGATGGATGGCGAAGGTGCATCAGCTCTCCGGCCAGTGGAAGATCAATAACTCAAACGGGTACAACCTCTATTACGGGAATAATCCCTGGACTCCGCTCTATCGAACCTGGTACTTCGGCTCCCACGCCAAACTGCAGAGCGATGAGATCCGCCAGTTTCCGGAGTATGAGAAGGTCATTCGAACAGTATTGGAGCTACCCGCGACAGCGCGAGGCGAGGCTTTCCAGAAGTTGGCTGTGGATTATGTGCTGCACCGGCCAGATCTCTTTCTGTTGCGGACAGTGAATCGCGTTCGCTGCTTCTGGGGATTCGATATCTTTACTGCAGCTCACCTGCGGGAGAGCCGTCCCGCCGTACGCCGACTGTTTCCCGAGGTAGCAGCCCTTGATGCTGCCTGC
>DASTSJ010000010.1:0-7725 GCA_035760765.1 Edaphobacter sp.
AAGCAAGTACGTCCGCCTGCTAACACTGACTGCAGTATCTTCGTCCCTAGTTGTCGTCGCGCCCAGACTCGATGTGCTTGTGTTGGCGTGGATGCTAGGCAGCTTTACGATGAACGGCTTGCTGCAGCACTATCCGGATCGGCGGGCAGCACAACTCGCAGCCCACAAGAAGTTTGTTGTAAGCAGACTGGCAGAGCTCTGCCTGCTGGCAGCGTGCATTCTCATCCACCACACCCTTGGAACACTCGACCTGTCGCAAATTACTGCCCGCGTGGCACGGATGGGCACATTCCCCTCCGATCTGAGCATCGCCTCGATCCTGATTGTCATTGCCGTTCTCTTGAAGACCGCACAGATGCCCCTGCATGGCTGGCTGATGCAGGTGATGGAGGCCCCGACACCTGTCTCCGCGCTGCTTCACGCCGGAGTGGTCAACCTTGGCGGCATCGTACTTCTACGTCTGCACGTCTTTCTCGACAAGAGTGTTCCGGCGCAAGTGATCCTGGTGGTGGTTGGCGGTCTCACCTTCTTCCTGGCAGGCATCGTCGCGCTGACAAGGATCAGCATCAAGGTTCGACTGGCATGGTCTACCTGCGCGCAAATGGGCTTCCTGATGGTCGAGTGTGGTCTTGGACTCTACCCTCTCGCGCTTCTACACCTTGTCGGCCACTCTCTGTACAAGGCGCATGCCTTTCTTACATGCGGAACTACGGTTCACGAGTACCTGGCAACCAGAGAGAGGGCAAACGTGAGCAGGTCGCCCCTGACGACGATCCTCTCTCAAACACTCACGGTTGTGATCAGTACTGTGCTGGTCGCCTTCGGATACCGCATCCTGCTCACGCACACCAAACCATCAGGGAACGATTTGGCAGCTATCATCACCGTAGGTGTCGGACTGGCGCCGATCCTTTATCGGGGATTCGCTGAGCTCCGCTCTCTCACCGGAGCTCTCGCTCGCTACACCTTCCTCCTGGCACTGTATCTATGCTGGCATCGTCTCTCAGGACTGCTCATCGATGACGGAAGCACTCGATCGCTTTGGCTGGTCGGATCTTTTGCGGCTCTGCTATTCACACTTCACCTGGTCCAGAGCATCGTCCAGGCTTCGCCAGCCTCCGAACGATGGACATCCTTCCGGCATCGAGCCTTTCACGGGTTCTATCTGGATGAGAGCTTCACCCGCCTGATTGTCGCTCTTTGGCCAACTCGCTATCGGCATCACAAACCGGCTCAGAGTCCAGTCGCACACCTTGAAAAGGAGTACGCATGAATCTCGTGAATTGCAATCAGATATCGGTATTCGGAGACGTGATGCTTGCAGCGCAGCAGGCATGTGCAGCAATCGCACCATGCTGGCCACTGGATCGATCCATTGCGGTAAATCCGTACTGGGAGTTGCGCGATCGGGAGTTTACGTCGGCCCGTGACGAGATGCGGCTGCTGGCTGCCAGTCGCATGAGCATGCCGGTCGAGTTTTATAGAGAGCTTTGGGAAAGAGGATCCATCACGCTGGATGATCTCTTGAAGGCCAGGGACGAAGAAGGGGACAGCTCTTCTGTCGACGAGCTTATTCGTGCGATTGCGGGGAGCGAGACAAAAGCGGTCTCCTTGCCTCTTCTCTCGGACATGCTTGATCTCAAGCGTGATCCCGAGCACCAGATTCTTTGGCGAGAGCACGTCACCACGCAGATCAGCCAGTGCTGCGCCAGCTTCTTCGACCATTACCAGGCGGACTGGAGCAATCAGGATTCACAATCGCTTTATGCCTACTGGAGTTCGATGATCCGGACGGACCTGGGCGGCGCGCTGCTTATGGGTGACAGCGGGTGGCGGGAGCGGAGCTATCGTCTCCCTTCTACAGCCGAGGAGTTACTGCGGCGCGCAGCCGCGTCTATGTCTGTTGCACCTGAACAATTGATCCCGTGGTTCCGGGTCGCGCTCCATCGCATCCATGGATGGGCCTCCTGGTGTACCTTCCTGTCGTGGCAGGCGAAGCTTGAGGGCGGTCAAGAGCCGTGTTTTCTGCTTGAGTTGCTCGCCATACGGATCGCGTGGGAGTGGATCCTTTTCGATGGAGAGAATTCTCACACGTCCATGTTGTCGCAGTGGCACATCGCCTGGCAGCAGGCGATGAACACTCCACCGTCGCCGCAACAGCGCAGAGAACATATCTGGCTACGTGCACACGAACTCTCCTATCAACGCGAGCTTTTGAGCACCTTGGCAGAAGATCCTGCCCCAAGCCCTGCGACGGCTCAGGTTCAGGCAGTGTTCTGCATCGACGTTCGATCGGAGGTGGTGCGCCGACATATTGAATGGATCGCACCGGAATTCGAGACCCTTGGCTTCGCCGGGTTCTTTGGAGTCCCCATGGATTACCAACCGCTCGGCAGCGACTCACGGATTCCACATCTACCAGGCCTTTTCGCGGCCCAGTACCTGGCAACAGAGACCACGGGAGATGCTCTCGACGATAAGAAGATCGCTGAGCGGCGCCGTACACAGCGAACACAGCTCTCGCTGGATACCTGGCATATGCGGCAGCCTGCAAGCAGTTTCAATCTTGTAGAGGCGTTAGGGCCACTGAAGATGCTTCCTCTCTGGAAAGGCGCGTTTGGATTCAGAGAGCAGGGTAGAAAGCTCGAGCATGCATCGCAGCGTGTCGAACTGCGAGCACACCTTTCCGCATCGGTTAGCGAGAAAGCCGAGATTGCTGCCCGCTTTCTAAAGGCGACCGGGCTATGCGGACGCTTGGCACCCACCGTGCTGCTGGTAGGGCATGGAGCGCAGACTACAAATAACCCGCTTGCGTCTGCGCTCGACTGCGGTGCTTGCTGCGGTCAGAACGGACTTACAAACGCACGCGTGTTGAGCGAGATGCTGAATGATCCTGCTGTCCGAACAGCTCTGCAGGCGAAGGGGATTGAAATTCCCCAGTCGACTCTCTTTGTCGCTGCGCTGCATAACACAACCCTCGACACCGTCACCATGGATACCTACGATCGCAATCGACTGAGCCCGGCAGTCGCCTCGCAGATCCAGGGGGTATTCGAAGATGCATGCGAGGCGGCAAGGCAGGAGCGCGCGGCCCAGTTCGGCTTCGCACCCGATGCATCTTCGCTTCGCACATCGGCGCAACATCGCGCGTCGAACTGGGCCGAGCTGCGTCCGGAGTGGGGCCTGGTGGACAATGCGGCTCTCATCGTCGGATCGCGCAGCCAGACGCGCGGACTCGACCTGAAGGGACGCAGTTTTCTGCACGAGTACGACCCTGAGGATGATCTCGATGGCTCTCTGCTTGCACAGATCCTGGGCGGCCCGATGGTGGTTACGAACTGGATCAACCTGCAGTACTTCGCCTCATGCGTCGACCCGCTCCGATTCGGCTCCGGCAACAAAACGCTGCACAACGTAGTCGGGGGGCATATCGGAGTCTTTGAAGGCAACGGCGGCGATCTCCGGATCGGCCTGGCAAAGCAGTCCGTGCATGACGGCGAACGATGGAGACACAACCCCATTCGACTGACGGTGGTCGTATACGCGCCGAAAGAGCGTGTTGAAGCGGCTCTGCGTGCTCAGCCCCTGGCCCAGGATCTCGTAAGGGGTCAATGGCTCCACCTGTTTACTGCTGAAAACAACAACTTCCACAAGGTGCTGGGTAACTAAGCCGGGGCACCAGAGTAAAACTCGTGCGAAGTGATTCGTACAGGAGATGTCTTCAAAGGACATGATCCAGACATGGCGAGACTCTTGAAGAGGCTCGCCATGACTTTTGGAACCGTCTGCGCAGCACTAAGAACAATGGTCGTTGTGCAACTCATCGAGCAAGGCGCGAATATCCTGCGGGTCAACGTAGGGAGTGAGTCTCGATGCGGAAGGAAGAGCGGCGTTCTGCTCGGTGGGAAGGGCTAATGGGCTGCGCCGAAGGCTTCCGTGAAAATGGCAGACGCCTGATTGGCGCATCACCGAAGCCGCGTTCTCAATCCTTAGTCCTCCGCCTGCAGTAATGGCGATGCGATCGGAGGCACGCTCTACGAGTCGGCGAAGATTGGCAGTTCCAGCGACTACATCTGCCTCGCCTCCTGAGGTCAGGATTCGGCGACAGCCTGCTGCGATCACATCTTCAAGAGCATCTTCAAGTGAGGGCGTTAGATCGAAGGCACGATGGAAGGTGACCTCCAGCGGTGCTGCCAGCTCAACCAACTCTCGTGTGCGTTCCATGTCGACTTTAAAATTCCGGTGAAGCGCGCCCAGGACAAAACCGCTGGCCCCGAGCGAACGTGCATGAAGAAGATCTTCCCGCATGAGCGCAAGCTCTTCATCGTTGTAAACAAAGTCGCCTGCGCGGGGCCGAAGAAGAACATAGACAGGAAGGCCGCTGCGCTCGACAGCGGCCTTGATGAGACTGTGGCTTGGTGTCAGACCGTCTTCGCTAAGCGCCGAGCATAGTTCAATGCGATCGGCACCGCCTTCGCCTGCAGCCAGACAGGCCTGCAGGCTTTCAGCGCATAGCTCAAACGTAATCTTCCCCATCACGATAGTTGCAGAGATGGGGGAAGGGCAGACGGATCCGCACCGAAGGAGGTATTCGGCTCCGGCCCCATCGTGAAGACAAGTTTGCCTCCATCCGCGATGTCGGAGTGATGGAACCAAGCCTTCTTCTGTTCCGTGCCGTTGAGTGAGAAGGCCTGGATGTACTGATGCGAGGGGTCTTTACGCTCGACAACAATCTCCAGCTTTTTGCCCCGACCGAGTTCGATCGTAGCGTTCTCAAAGAGAGGAGAACCCAGGATGTAGTTTCCACTCACGGGATCGACCGGATAAAAGCCGAGCGAGCTTAGAACATACCAGGCTGACATCTGCCCCACGTCCTCATTGCCCTGCATGCCATCGGGCTTGGCCGCGTACATCGTCTCCAGCAGGCTACGGACGCGGGCCTGGGTCTTGTGCGGTGCGCCCGCATAGACATAGAGGTACGAGATGTGGTGCGAAGGCTCATTGCCATGCGCATACTGTCCAACCATGCCTGCAATATCAGGAGGAGCATCTGCGGGCAGATCACTGGGCACGGTGAAGAGCTTGTCGAGTTTGTCCACGAATGGCTCACGACCGCCGAATAGCTCAATTAGACCGGCAGCGTCGTGCTGCACGCCGAAGGTTGTCTGCCAAGCGTTCGATTCGGTGTAATCGCGCCACTTCTTCGAGTGCCCCATATCAATAGGATTGAAGGGGGTCGTCCAGCTTCCGTCTTCCAGCTTCGGACGCATGAAGCCAACCGACTTGTCGAAGTAATTCCGATAGTTGGTGGAACGCTTCGCGAGCATCTGGGCATCGTCGTTTTTGCCCAGCTTGCGGGCGACGTGCGCGATGGACCAGTCGTCGTAGCAGTACTCGAAGGTCTTCGAGACGGACTCGCTCTCCTTGTCGGCTGGAATGTAGTGAAGCTTGCGGTAGTAGCCGAGTCCGCGATAGTCATCGACCATGGCACGCTTCATCATCAGTCCATAGGCCTTCTCATAATCGATGCCGGTAAAGCCTTTATTGCATGCTTCGGAGATTACGGCAGCCGAGTGGTAGCCAGTCATGGTCCCGGTTTCGGTGGACATTAGCGGCCAAACAGGCATGCCCGCAGGACTCTGCTCCGCCATCCGGATCAGCGCGTTCATGAAGAGCGGCACGCGGTCGCGCTCGATGAGCGTGTAGGTGGGATGTGCAGCACGGAAGGTATCCCACAGCGAGAAGGTCGAGAACTGATGCTGTCCGGACGGAAGAGTATGGATCTCGTTGTCCATTCCGCGATACCGGCCATCGACATCATCGAAGAGTGTGGGGCCGAGCGAGAGGTGATAGAGCGCCGTGTAGAAGATATGCTTGTGCGTCTCGTTGTCCGTGCTGACCTTTATCTTCGACATCTGTCGACGCCAGATCTGCTTTGCCTCTGCGCGAATCTTGTCGAACTCCCAGGCCGGGGCCTCAGCAGCAAGGTTCTTCGCGGCGCCCTCAGCATCCACTCCGGAGATGCCGGTCTTGACCAGGATGCGCTCGTTCGCTTTGGTCGAGAAGTAGAGCACACACTTGAGGTGCTTGCCCTTCAGGTCCTCGCCCGCTTTGGGTACAGGAACTTCCTGATCGTCGGAGTAGAAGACGATCTTTTCGGGCCGCTTGGAGACCTTGAGGGTGAAGTAGGCGTGACGGTTCTTACCCCATGCCGAGGTGCGTCGGCCGCCTGCAAGAGTATCGGGGGCCACCATGCGAAGTTCCGCAGAGTCGCATGGACCTTCGCCCGGTCCGTACCCGTGCTGCAGATCGAGGATCAGGTAGGACTTGTCGCTTGCCGGGAAAGTGTAACGATGCAGTCCGGTGCGCTCCGTCGCTGTCAACTCGGCACGAATCTTGTAATCCTTGAGGAGAACCGAGTAGTAGCCCGGCTCCATACGTTCATCCGCATGATCGAATCGCGAGCGGTACCCCTGGTCGGGATTGCTGCGGTCGCCCGGAACGATCTTTGCATCGCCGGTGCCGGCCATGACGAGAAAATCAAGCAGGTCGCCGCAACCGGTGCCGCTCAGGTGCGTATGGCTAAATCCCATGATGGAGCTGTCGGAGACGTGATAGCCGGAGCACCAGTCCCATCCGTCGTTAAAGGTGTCGGGGCTTAGCTGGACCATTCCGAACGGAAGCGCGGCGCCAGGAAAGCAGTGTCCATGGCCACCGGTTCCAATGCGTGGATCCACCCACTCCAGAGGATCTTCGGCTTTTGTTTTGTTTGTGGCGGCGAAGGCCAGCTTATCGATGGGTAGCGCGCTCGCAGCGCAGGCAACAGCGCTTCGCTCCAGGAATCTTCTACGACTGATCATGCATTCTCCGATTGGCAGAGATTTCAGAAAGAACTGTCATACCGTGCCGACAGCCCAACGGCGGTAATTGTCCTTCTCATTCTCGCGTAGACAATGACGCAGCGGCAACTGTGGGAGAATGGCACCAAGCGAATCTCAATGAATACCTCAGCACTTATCAGCAGACGCAGCTTTCTTCGTTCCGCCGCAGCGACAATGGCCGCACCATCCCTGGCCGCAACGTTAGAGGCTGCAGGCGTGGAGCCACAGTCCTCGATACAGGTTCCGGAGGTCAAGGCCCCATGGGACATGTCCAAGGGTCGTCCGAGCCCGTCCGAGCGTAAGTTCCACAGCGATGCTGTTGAGGCATTTCTGAAGGAGCGCAGAAGCCAGATCCCCGATCCTGAGCTGGCTTCGCTATTCGTCTCCTGCTTCCCCAACACGCTGGACACAACGGTCGAGCCTGGCACCTTTGAAGGCAAGCCCGATACCGCCGTGATCACCGGCGACATTCCGGCAATGTGGCTACGGGACTCCTCGGCGCAGGTATGGCCTTATCTTCCCCTAGCAAAGCAAGACCGGCACCTCCGCGACCTTCTTGAGGGCGTCATTCGCCGACAAGCGCGATGCATCCTCATTGATCCGTATGCCAATGCGTTTATGGCCGACCTGAACGCCCCTCCCCTGCCCTGGAGCCTGAAGGACAAAACCGAACTTCGGCAGGGGGTGGGCGAGCGGAAGTGGGAGGTGGACTCACTCTGTTATCCCATCCGCCTGGCCCACGGGTATTGGAAGCAAACCGGCGATACCGGCCCCTTTGACCAGCGCTGGCGCGATGCGATGAAGCGGATCGTGGAGACGTTTCGCGTTCAGCAGCGCAAACATG
>DASTSJ010000011.1:0-5921 GCA_035760765.1 Edaphobacter sp.
AAGCCGCCGTCCTGTGCGTGCGAATGTAGAGTTTTTCCGCACGCTGACGGATGCTTTGGGGGCGGGATATCGAACGTGTCTGCGATGCCATCCGGAACGAATGGGGGCTGCTCCTGATCCTATGGCGCAGGCGGTTTCGCAAGCCACCGCCTATATCGATGCCCATGCAGGCGAACGCATCAGCACGGCGAAGATGGCTGCAGTCGCTGGGGTCAGCCGGCTTACACTTCATCGTGCCTTCCAGCGCATCCTTGGAATCAGTCCGGGAGAATTCGCGAGACAACAACGGATGAAGAGCTTTGACCGAAATGTGACGGAGTTGAAGATGCGCGTTACCGATGCAATCTACGAAGCAGGTTTTGGTTCGAGCAGCAGACTGTACGAGAACAGCGGGAGGCGACTCGGGATGACTCCACGGGAGATGCGGAACGGTGCACATGGTCTGACGATTACCTATGCGGTCGCGGATAGCCCTCTGGGTCGGATGCTGGTTGCGGCCACGGAAAAAGGTGTCTGCACAATCACATTTGGAGAGAGCGACGATGAGGTCATCGAGGTTCTCCGGCAGCGTTTTCCGAATGCCGAACTGACCCGCGAAACTCCGAGGAACGGCTGGCTGGCGGACGCGATCCACTTCATCGGGTCCCAGATGAGCGAGAGCCCGACAGCGGCGGCCTTCCCACTCGACGTCCGTGCGACAGCGTTTCAAATGCGCGTGTGGAATGCGCTGCAGCAGATTCCCCGCGGGGAGACCCGCAGCTACTCTCAGCTCGCGGCAGAGCTGGGCTCGCCAACGGCGACTCGCGCGGTGGCGGGAGCCTGCGCGGCAAATCCGGTGGCCATCGTCGTTCCCTGTCATCGCGTGGTTGGAAAGAATGGTTCCTTAACCGGCTACCGCTGGGGAACAGAGCGCAAGCGGAAGCTACTGGAGGCGGAGAAGGCGGTCGCGCATCTTTCCTAAGCTCCTATAGAGTAGGAGCGATGACCCCGAGCGAAACAGTGAATTCGCCAGCCGTGGCAGAGCGCTCGCTCTACCGCAAGATCACCTGGCGAATTATTCCTTATCTTTTTCTGCTGTACATCGTCGCCTATGTCGATCGCGTAAACGTCGGCTTCGCTGCGATGGATATGAAACGGCAGCTCGGCTTCAGCGATACGGTGTACGGCACAGGCGCGGGCATCTTCTTTCTTGGCTACGCGATCTTCGACATGCCGAGCAACCTGATGGTGCAGCGCGTCGGCACCAGGCTTTGGATCGCCCGCATCATGATTACGTGGGGCGTGATCGCCGCATGCATGGCGTTTGTCCACTCCGCCACCTCGTTCTACATCATGCGGTTCCTTCTCGGCGTGGGTGAAGCCGGGTTTGTTCCGGGGATGCTGCTGTATCTCACCTTTTGGTACCCCTCGCATGAGCGTGCACGCGCCGTCGCGAAGTTTATGACTGCGACATCGCTGGCCGGTGTGGTCGGCGCACCGCTTTCGAGTGCCCTGCTGCGGCTGGACGGCGCACTGGGATTGCAAGGATGGCAGTGGCTCTTCATCGCGGAGGGTATCCCGACCATGCTGCTGGGGATCTCGGTGCTGTTCCTTCTCAAGAATGGCCCCGCGGAAGCGAACTGGCTGGAGCCGGAGGAACGCACCTGGCTGCTGAACGAACTTGAGGCGGATCGCTCCCGCTACGGGGCTACAAAGCACCATAACTTCAAGGATGCGTTTCGTATGCCGGCTGTCTGGATGCTCGCCTTCGTCTACGTCACGATACAGATTGGTGTGTACATCGTGAACCTGTGGATGCCGCTGATGCTCGACAGCCTGTCGGGAGCCGCCGGACGCGATGCGAGCACGATCGCAAAGTATGCCACTGTACCTTATTTGCTGGCGGCGCTGTTCACGGTGATAGTTGGCTGGAGCTCGGACAAGTGGAATGAGCGCAGCGGCCACCTTGCAGGATGCATGGCTCTGGCTGCCGTGGGATTTACGTGGGCGGGGATAGCGCACAGCGTCCCGGTCGCACTGTGCGCGTTCTGCCTTGCAGCCATGGGGCTGTGGAGCACGATGGGGCCCTTCTGGGCCCTGATGACGCGCACCATGGCTGGCACAGCGGCTGCGGCGGGAGTAGCGCTGATCACAACGCTGGGCGGTCTGGGGGGATTTCTCGGACCGTACATGACAGGGCGGCTTCGTGAGGCTACGCACAGCTTCTCAAAAGGCCTGTACGCCGTGGCGCTGCTGGCGCTCGTAGCAGCCGCGGTGAGTGCAGGGACAAGGTGGATCCGACCGAAAGAGCACCCTGTTGCAGGGACTTAGCTGGTGTTTCGCGCAGACCTTCTGCGAACCGGCGACATGCTTGCGAGTGGTATCCTAAAGATGCGCAAACTGTAGATATTTTGGGATTCCAGAGACGGTCCTACTAACTCAAGAGAGGTGCCTTTCATGGCCACAGCAATCATCGATAAAGCGGCAGTTGCAACCGAGTACAAGGTTGCTGACCTGTCCCTGGCGGACTTCGGACGTAAGGAGATCGACATCGCCGAGCAGGAGATGCCGGGCTTGATGGCTATCCGCGAGAAATATGCTCCTGCGAAGCCGCTTGCTGGAGTGCGGGTGACCGGATCGCTGCACATGACGATCCAGACCGCAGTGCTGATCGAAACGCTCGTGGACCTGGGCGCAGATGTGCGCTGGGCGAGCTGCAACATCTTCTCCACACAGGACCATGCGGCTGCCGCAATTGCTGCAGCCGGGATTCCGATCTTCGCATGGAAGGGTGAGACGCTGGAGGAGTACTGGTGGTGTACGGATCAGGCTCTGCGGCACAAGGGCGGCCTGGGCCCGCAGATCGTCATCGACGATGGCGGCGACGTCACCCTGCTGATCCACAAGGGTGTCGATCTCGAAAAAGGCGACGACTGGGTCAACACGCCCTCCAGTAACCAGGAGGAGCAGGTCATCAAGAATCTTCTGAAGAAAATCCACGCAGAAGATCCGACTCACTTCCAGAAGATTGCGAAGGAGTGGAAGGGCGTTGCCGAGGAGACGACGACCGGCGTTCACCGCCTCTACAAGATGATGGAGCAGGGCAAGCTGCTCGTTCCTGCAATCAACGTGAACGACTCGGTAACCAAGTCGAAGTTCGACAATCTGTACGGCTGCCGCGAGTCGCTGGTGGATGGAATCAAGCGCGCGACTGACGTGATGGTCGCCGGCAAGGTTGCTGTTGTCTGCGGCTATGGCGATGTAGGCAAGGGTTCAGCGCGCTCCCTGCGGGGACTGGGCGCTCGCGTCATCGTGACCGAAATCGATCCGATTAACGCACTGCAGGCGGCGATGGAGGGCTACGAAGTCACGACCATCGAAGAGACACTCGGAATTGGCGACATCTACGTCACTTGCACAGGGAACGTGGACGTCATCACCTACGAGCACATGCAAGCCATGAAGGACCAGGCCATCGTCTGCAACATCGGTCACTTCGATAATGAGATTCAGATGGACGCGCTCAACTCCGCCTCTGGAGTAACGCGGCTCAATATCAAGCCTCAGGTAGACAAGTACACGCTGCCCGGCGGCAACAGCATCTTCATTCTCGCCGAAGGCCGTTTGGTCAATCTGGGCTGTGCGACCGGTCATCCGAGCTTCGTGATGTCGAACAGCTTCTCCAACCAGACGCTCGCAGCCCTTGACCTCTGGAAGAACAAGGACACCTACAAGCCGGGCGTCTACATCCTTCCCAAGAGGCTGGATGAGGAAGTTGCAAGGCTTCATCTGGAGAAGATCGGCGTCAAGCTGACGACTCTCTCGAAGAAGCAGGCCGATTATCTTGGCGTTGCGGTCGATGGTCCCTACAAGGCTGAGCAATATCGCTACTAACGCCGGACTCTACAAACCAATGTCACGGCCGCTGATTTTCTGGCGGCCGTGACATTTTGAGGCGTTCATCGCTATGCAATCAGACTTTTGAACTTAGGCTGCCAGTGGGATGAGCGACAAAATGTGTTGGCCGGTGTTGAGCATCATAAGTAGGGACTGGATATGTTTCCCTTTGAAGGATGTCAGCGCGTGAAGCTGGCGATCGCAGCAGAACTGCTTTTCTACCTGATTACCGCTGCAGGCCTGTCGCCAGCGTGCGCCCAGACAGAGTCGCCGTCCTCAGGCGGCGAGCAGACCTCCCCCACGAGCATCCAGCAGCAGACACCTGTCACATCGTCGACTTCTTCTCTTCCCTTGGCAGTTGTGAAGAAGTTGACGGCCGAGCCGGGTGTGCAGCCGATCGTGAGCATGCGCGAAAAGCGTCTGGCTACCGCTGCAGCGATTGCTGCGCACAAGAAGAAGTACGAGCTTACTCTGGACGGGGCGGACTGGCTCGATACTGGAGCCATGGTTTCGGCCGGAGAGGTTATCTCGTTCACGGCAAGCGGCACCGTTACGCTTGCGGACGGACGTCAAGCGACCGCGGATGGTTTGGACCGCGGATGGAAAGACCTGCTGCGACAGTTTCCGCTGAACAGCGCAAAGGTCGGCGCGCTGGTGGGTAGGGTAGGCAACGCTGACGTCTCTGTTCCATTTCTGATGGGAACCTCCGGTCAGGCTACGATGCCGACGACGGGTGAGCTCTACCTCCGCATCAATACCAGCAGCGATCTAAGCTTTACCGGATCGTATAAGGTCGAACTCAAGTTCATCGATTCTGCAAAAGCGGCGGCGGCTTCCGCCCCAGCACCACCGATCAGCTCGCTGATTAAGCCTGCCATCTTCGCCGATATTCCCCGTAGAGTCTCAGACGTTCCCTCTGGCGAGGGTCATCCTGGCGACATGGTGAACTTTGCCATGGTCGGCTCGAAGGAGCAGGTAGAAGCGGCCTTCAAAGCTGCTGGCTGGGTTGCTGTTGACAAATCCGTTCAGGATGCAATTCTCAATGGTTTGCTGAAGACGCTTAGCCACGAAGCATACACCGCCATGCCGATGAGTACCCTGTACCTGTTCGGGCGGCCGCAGGATCTGTCCTTTGCGCGTGCCGACCCCCTGATGGTCGCGGCAGAGCGTCACCATCTCCGCGTGTGGCAGACGGATCAAACAATTGACGGGCGACCACTCTGGGTGGGTTCAGCGACGCACGATATAGGCTTTGAGACGGATCAGCGAACAGGCGGCGTCACGCACAAGATTGATCCTGAGATCGACAAGGAGCGCGACTATCTGGTGCACAGCTTTGATGCCGCCGGGGCGTTCTCGAGCGCGGCCTACGTGACCCCTGCGAACCCCCTGCGCGATGCGAAGACCGCTACCGGCGGAAGCTTTCAATCAGATGGCCGGATCGCTGTGATGGAACTAAAGTAGGAGGATTTTGAGCGTGCACCGAGGCCGGAGGTGAAGCAACCCTCCAGCCCCGGGCCACAACTACTTCTTAGGCTTGTTCGCAATGATCTGGTCCTTGACCTTGTCGTAGACCCCCTGCGGGAGGATACCCCGCGAAACCAGCTGGTTCTTTGCCGTGTACGGACGGCCATCGATGATCCGCTTTGAATATGCGTCCCCGATTCCGGGAATGGCCTTGAGCTGATCTGCGGTCGCAGTATTGATGTCGATCTTGTCTGTGACCGCAGCGGAGGCCATTGCCGGCTTCTTAGTTGAGGCCTTTTGTGCCGTCAGGGTAAGGGGGAGGGTGGAGAACAACGTTGCAGCAACCAAAAGATTACGAAGGATACGCATGCCGATGGAACTCCTGAAGAAGATCGTTTTGCAGTTGCAGGGGAAGAGTACGGAAATGCCACATCTTCGTCAACGAGATGTCTTTGCCGGGACGCGGTGTTGACTTACGGTCGAGCCAAGGCTACTCTGAAGGTGCGATGCGTTCGCTGAACCTCCATCACGGGCATCATCACCATCATCATGCGCAGAGCGTGTTGGCGGCTATGTCC
>DASTSJ010000012.1:0-2013 GCA_035760765.1 Edaphobacter sp.
CCAGGCAGACTGGCTGGGCCTGCAGTACATGTACAAGGCTGGATACGATCCGCAGGCCTTTATCCAGTTCTTTGAAAAGATTGCCGCGCTTGAGAAGCACAAGCCGGGAACCCTCTCCAAGGTCTTTTCCGACCATCCGCAGACGCCGGACCGCATTGGGCGCTCCGAAGAAGAGATTGCGACCATTATGCCGGCTCGGCCGGATTACATTGTCTCGACGTCGGAGTTTGACGACGTGAAGGGCCGGCTGGCTCGCATCGAGAACAAGCGGAAGCTGAATGATAAGAAAGACGGAAACCGTCCGACACTGCGGCGCGTCGGCGGAGGCAGCAACGATCCGTCCAATCCAAACAATCCATCCAACTCGGATGATCGTCCGACTCTGAGCCGCCGGGACTAGATTAGAGCAGTCGAGAGCAGCCGTCCTCACAAAAGGGCGGCTGTGTCATTTAAGCCACAGCGAAGACTGTGAGGCCTTGATATGAGATTTGTAGAGGGGATTGAAGTGGGGGGAGAAATGGTGCGCCCGGAGTGATTCGAACACCCGACCTACTGGTTCGTAGCCAGTTGCTCTATCCAGCTGAGCTACGGGCGCACATTGCATTGTTGCAACCTTTTCAAGATACCGAATTTCGCGTGGAAGAGCAACCTCCCGAGGTGCTTCACGCGGAGGAAATCTAAGATCCTTCAGCCTTTTCCTGAAACTGACTGTGCGGCCTGATGATTCTTCGTAATTCCGCTCGACGCATATCCATACTCGGCAGAACGCCGCTCCGAGGCTGCGCGAGGTGAAATCGCTCTTCACTCCCACGTGAAAAGGGGAGCCGACTGGCTCCCCTTTCATGATTTCTATGGTGCGCCCGGAGAGATTCGAACTCCCGACCTACTGGTTCGAAGCCAGTTGCTCTATCCAGCTGAGCTACGGGCGCATGGTGAAGCCAAGAAGCTACTTCGTAGCCGGAGCAGCGGTAGGCTGCGTCTCCGGTGGTGGAGGAACGGTGTACAGGGTAACCCGCTCGACAAGGTCGAGCCCAGCACGCCGCAGAAGCTGGTGAATCATCGGTTCGTTCAACCGTGTCGCATCATACTCCACGCGAACGGTCTTGTTCTTCTCATCGAAGGTAAGCGCGCGAACGCCGTAGACCTCACGCACCTTGGAGAGGGCGAGCATACTTGCTTCCGTCGGCGGCACGCCGTACCGGTACAGGACATCCAGCTGTGTCATGCCTTCGATCATACCAGTGGAGCTGTCAGCCGAGCCATTTCGGATTCGCCGCGGTTCCGTCGAAGTGATTCGAGGTCTTGAAGAGCTCGTATTTGCCTTCGCTGGCCGCATCCTTGGTCTTTGCCAGCAGCGCGGCGACCTGCGATTCCGAGAGCGGCTTGAAGGTCTTCGCGGCGGTCAGCGCCTGGTCGAGGATCTTCTCGGAATCAATTCCCGTGATCACAACCGAGACCGGCTGGGTAAGCCCGTAGTGCAGGGCGTCGATCGGCTCCACGGTCTTGCTGTTGAGGATGTAGGCGCTTCCGAAGGTCTTCATAGCCAGCACCCCGATGCCTTGCTTGATCGCGACCGGCATCACCTGGTGGGTGAAGGAACGGAAGTGGGCATCCATGACGTTGATGGGCATCTGCACGGTATCGAAGTGGAAGTTGTGCTTCTGTGCCATCTCCAGCATGCGCAGGTGAACTGCGGGATCCTTGTGCCCGGTGAAGCCGATGTAGCGGATCTTTCCCGCCTGACGAGCCTCGACGGCGGCCTCAATGGCTCCGCCGGGAGCGAAGATGCGGTCGGGGTCCTCCATGCGGATGACCTCATGGAACTGGACCAGGTCGATCATGTCGGTCTGCAGGCGGCCAAGGGACTGCTCAAGTTGCTTGTTGTAGGCCTCCTTGGTGCGGCCGTCCATCTTGGTCATCAGGAAGACCTTGTCGCGATAGCCATTCCGCAGCGCCTGTCCCATGCGGACCTCGGCGAGTCCATCGCTGTAGTCCCAGCAGTTGTCGAGGAAG
>DASTSJ010000013.1:0-8121 GCA_035760765.1 Edaphobacter sp.
ACCAGCCGCTGCGTGCATGCGGAGCACACGCAATTCCGTGGTTCAGAAAAACGCCTCCCGGCTGCAAAATCTGATAGGCCGTTTCGAAGTAGCGTGGAAGATTCCGCAGGCCAACATGCTCAAACATCCCTATACTGGCAATCTTGTTGAAGGGTGCGAACCTCTCCGAGACCTGCCGATAATCCATCAGATCCACGCTGCAGCTCTGGACCAGGTGCTCCCTCTCAATTCGGCGGCGAGCCACCTCTGCCTGCTCCTGGCTGATCGTAATTCCCTGCGCATAGGCTCCGAAGTCAGCCGCTGCATGAAGCACCAGGCTCCCCCATCCACAGCCAATATCCAGAAAACGATCGCCTGGCTGCAGACGCAGCTTTCGACAGATCAATGAAAGCTTGTTCGTCTGCGCCTTCGTCAGGCTGTCCTCTGGGGATTCAAAGTAGGCACACGAGTACACCCACGAGTCCCCAAGCCACGGCGCATAAAAGGCAGCCGGCTGATCGTAATGGCGGGAGATCGCCTTCCTGTCGCGGCTTGGCGAATGGGATCGCTCCGTAGTCCAGCGTTTCAGCACCTCTCCCGCTAAGAAGGCGAGCATCTCGACCACTCGCTTTCGTCGTGCCTGCGGAGTATGAAAGAGATGCTCTCCCACCTCGAACACCGCGAACATGTCTCCTTCGATATCGATCTCGCCGTTAAGGTAAGCCTCACCCATGGTGATCTCGCTGGGCCTTACCATCAACGCGGCTAACGCTGCCGGAGTTTTAAAGACAATCGTGCAGCGCGGCTCGCTGTACTCAGGACACGCCCACGTCCAGCCGTCCCATAGACGAACCGCGAAGGGCACTCCTGCATACCCTTCAAACAGCGTCGCAAAGCGTCTGGCCCGGTCAACTTCCGTTTCAGTGAGCATCTTCCCGGCTCCTTGGAAGCTTGTTCTAAACCTCACGGACCCGAAACTTCCCTGCCTTTAAACTCCTGCCTACAACGCTGTGTCCAGGCGGAAAGACTCCTTGTACGGCACGACTGGATACCCCTTCGCCTTCCAGGCAGTCAAACCGCCCCGAAGCACCTTCATGCGCCGAAATCCCAGGGAGAGACCATGCTGCACAATCTCCACACTCGTCTTCTGGCCCTCGCAGGTGCAGTAGAGAACAGAATCCACCTCGTCCGACAGCAGCGATGGATTCGCCAGCAGCTCTTTCGGAGGAATTCGCTTCGCGCCGGGAATCATCTCCGAATGGGCCAGCAGATCCAGAGGTTGCCGCACGTCGAAGACTACTACCTTCGGCTCCGGTTCCAGCAATGCACGCAACGCATCGGCGTCGATGAGGTACTGCTCTATCTCGCGGCGGCGGCGCGAACGTAGAGACCACACCACCAGGCCGGTCACGCCCAATACCAGCAACACCACCGCGGCCACTACGGTTGGGTACAGCATCCTCTGCTCCTTCTCCTTTGGGCCCTACGGGCTCTCGGCTATGGATACGTCTAAAGATTCTCGTCCCGTAGCACAGGATTCTGTATCTGCTTTTGTTCCTGGTCAACCCTTCCCCGCTGTATCAGGCAAAGAATATGCGAAGATTTACAAGGCCTTATGGATTCAACTGCTCTCTCAGACCTCCTCCACAGGACCTTCGGCTTCTCCGGCTTTCGCGCCAACCAGGAGGCCGTCTGCCTTGCTGCGACGGAGGGCCGTGACGTCCTGCTCGTCATGCCAACCGGGGCTGGTAAATCCCTCTGCTATCAACTGCCTGCCATCGCCCGCGGCGGCACCGCGCTCGTCATCTCGCCCCTCATCGCCCTGATGGATGACCAGGCGGCAAAGCTCTCCGCCCTGGGCTTGCGCGTCGCTCGTATCCACTCCGGTCTCTCCCGCGAGCAATCCCGCCAGGCATGCCGCGAATACCTCGACGGCACCCTGCAGTTCCTCTTCATCGCTCCGGAGCGCATGCGCGTTCCCGGATTCCCCGAGATGCTCGCCAGGCGCAAGCCCGCCCTGATCGCCATCGACGAGGCGCACTGCATCTCGCAATGGGGACACGACTTTCGCCCCGACTACCGCACCCTGGGAGACTACCTCCCTTCCCTTCGGCCCGCGCCGGTCATAGCCCTCACGGCGACTGCCACCCCCACTGTCCAGCGCGACATCGCCACCCAGCTTCGCCTGCAAAATCCCGCGCTCTTCATTCACGGCTTCCGCCGCCATAACCTCGCCATCGAGGTCGTCGAGCTCTCCAGGCCTCGTCGCAGCCAGTTCACCGTCGATCTTTTGAAATCCGCTGCGAACCGCCCTGCAATCGTCTATGCTCCTTCGCGCAAGGCAGCGGAAGAACTCGCCTCCCAGCTCGGCGGCAGCGCAGCCGCCTACCACGCCGGGCTGGACCCCGCCACGCGGGAACGCGTCCAGCGCCACTTCCTCTCGGGAAATCTGGAGGTCGTCGTCGCCACTATCGCTTTCGGGATGGGCATCGATAAGGCCAACGTACGCACCGTGATCCACACCGCGCTCCCCGGCTCCGTCGAGGCCTACTACCAGGAGATAGGCCGCGCCGGACGCGACGGGCTGCCCTCCCGCACCGTCCTCCTGCATTCCTTCGCCGACCGCAAGATGCACGACTTCTTCCTCGAGCGCGACTACCCCGCCCCAACGGAGCTCGCCCGTCTCGCCCGCGTGCTCAACGACGACTTCCAGTCGCCGGACGATCTCCGCAAAAAACTCCGCATGGATCTTGAAACCTACGAGCGCACCGCGGAAAAACTCGTCGCTCAGGGAGCCGCAGTCTTCGACATCGCCGGAAACCTCCGTGCAGGCGAAAACCGCTCCTGGCAGACCAGCTACGATCAGCAGCTCGCCTTCCGACGCTCCCAGATCGACCTTATGGCGCGCTTTGCTGAAACTCCGCAATGCCGCATGACTGCGCTCGTCCAGCACTTCGGCGACACTGCCGACGGTCTGCGTCCATGCGGGCACTGCGACTTCTGCTCGCCCGAGCGAGCCACCGCACAGAGCTTCCGCAAGCCCACCTCGCAGGAAGAACGCCAACTCCGCGCCATTCTCAAGGGACTCGATGGCAGCGGCCCTCGCGCCACCGGAAAGCTCCACAGCGATCTGTCGCTAGGCATCGACCGCAAACAGTTCGACACGTACCTCAACGCACTCGCCCGCGCCGGCCTCATCACCCTCAGCAACGACAGCTTCACCAACGCAGAAGGCAACGTCATCACCTTCAAGCGCGCCTCGCTCACCTACGAAGGCCGCACGCTCGACCACAACGACGACCTCGTCATTCTTCTGCCCTCTGAAGATCAAAACTCATCGTCCAGTAAGAATCGGAAACACTCCGCGAAGTCCTCGGGCAAGTCCAACGCCACAACCCGAAGCGAAGCAGACACATCGTCCACGCCGCTGACGCCTGCGCAAAAGGACCTTGAAGCCCGTCTCCGCGACTGGCGCAAGGCTGAAGCCGCAAAGACCGGCAAACCTGCCTTCATCGTCTTCGGCGACTCTGTCCTCCAGAACATTGTCCGCGCACATCCGACTACGCTCGACGACCTTCAGCGCGTCTCTGGTATAGGCCCGGAGAGAGTCGACCGCTTCGGAGCAGCCATCCTCGCGATTGTTCGTGAAAAGGGCGATCCCACTTCGGCATCAGTGCTCCCTCGCGCAGCAAAGATTTCAGAAGCAAACCAGAACAAACCAGAAGCAATCAAACGAGTCGCGCGCAGTAGCGCTCCTGACCCAGCGCCGAAACTCTCCGCAAGAGCGCCTGTCACCGCGCCTAAGCCCGCAGACATCTCCCTCACTCCAGCCCAGCAGGCACTCGAAACCCGTCTCCGCGACTGGCGCTCTGCCGAAGCCGATCGCCTCGGAATGCCGCAGTTCTTCGTCCTCGGCTCCTCCACGCTTCGCAACATCGCGTTGGAGCAACCCCGAACCCTCGCACACCTCAAGAAAATCGAAGGCGTCAGCCTCGAAAAAGCAGAGAAGTTCGGCGCCAGCATCCTCGAGATCTGCACAGCGTAGACGTTCGCGAATCACCTACTCACCGTTCCTCTGCGGCCTCGCGATATGCTACCGTCGCAGTCGATGCCCTCTTCCGACGCCAGCCGCCACGCTCCAGTCTCAATGGATGGCAACCCCACCATCGACGAACGCGCTAACCACTGCTTCGGCTGCGGCCCCGCCAACCCTCAGGGCCTGCATCTCACCTTCAGCACCGAGACGTCTGCCGAGGGATCGCCCATAACCACCGCACAACTTCAGCTCGATCGCCTGCACGAAGGACCACCCGGCTACGTCCACGGCGGCATCATCGCCACCCTGCTTGACGAAGCCATGAGCAAGCTCAACCGCCCTCTCGACGTCCTCGCCGTCACCCGCCACATGGAGATCGACTATCTCCGCCCCGTGCCGCTCTTCCAGCCGCTCACACTCATCGGCCGTCACTCCCACCGCGAAGGCCGTAAGCTCTTTCACCACGCCGAGATCCTCGACGCCAAAGGAATCGCGCTCGCACGCTCCAAAGGCATCTTCATCCAGTTGGATAAAGCCCTTCTAGCGCGCGGAGGCTTCAGCCAGCCGGAAGACTAGACTCCCGGCTCCTCCCAGTACCCCTGGTCCCGCAGGAAGTATTTATCGTTCCAGCTATGCATCATGGTCTTGAAGAACATCCAGACCATCCGGCCATGTCCCAGCTTCTGGAACCGCCGATTCGTCGTCAGTACCTTGCCTCGCACAATCCCGAACCGGGCACGAGCCACCCTCTTCGATAACAGATAGTCTTCCGCAAAAAGCGCTCTTTCGTTGAACCCTCCCAACGCCTCGAATGCGCCGCGATCGAACAGCATGAACATTCCTGTCGCGAACGGCTTCAAAAAAGATCCAATGCGTTGCATGAAGTTATTGCCGCGATAGAGCAGATCGTCAAAGAGATTTCCTTCCCGGCATCCAATATTCGTCGTCACCAGGTGCAGCTTTCTCCTTCGCATCCGCTGTAACGCGCGCCGTAGCAACCCCGGATCGGCGAGCTCCACATCCGCATCCAGAAACAGCACATACGGCGTCGTCGCCAGCCGCGCCCCCGCATTCCTTCCCACCGACGGCAGTCCGCCCTCGATCACCTCAATCAGCAGACGATCCCGAAAGCTCAACGCAACCTCAACCGTTCCATCGGTCGAACCCGCATCCGCGACAATTACCCTCGTCTCCGGAATGCCGGTATAGTCCTGTCTCTCGAGAGACCTGAGCAGCCTCGGCAGCATCCCGGCTTCGTTCTTCGCCGGAATCACAATCGTCAGTTCAGCAGCCATCCTGCCTCCGGGAACAAAACTTACAGCTTCGCTCGGTTCATCCTGACCCCGATCCCATCAGCATCCCGTCAATTTACTTTGAATTTCGTGCGAATTTCGGCCACCTTTTTTGCAATCGGCGTGTGAACAGTTCGCTGACGCGTCTACAAAACGGCCTCTCGCTCCGTCAAACAGGCACCGTTATTCAGTGAAGACAGCGATTGCTGCCACGCCGCCAGCTCTGCGTTGAACTTCTTCATCGTAAAGAAACAAAACTGGTAGACTTAAATTTCTCGCCGCAACCGCCAAATCTCAAGACGGAAGTGCGGCCCCCAAGGAGAACGTCATGGCAGACCATACCTCGAATGGAAACCTCGGATCCCCTTCTCTCCGCCTGAAGACCGGCCTCGCCGAGATGCTCAAAGGCGGAGTCATCATGGACGTCATGAATGTCGTCCAGGCTGAGATTGCGGAAGAAGCCGGCGCAACCTCCGTCATGGCGCTCGAGCGTGTCCCCGCCATGATCCGCGCCGAAGGTGGCGTCGCCCGCATGGCCAATCCCAAGCTCATCAAGCAGATTATGGGTGCTGTCTCCATCCCGGTCATGGCAAAGGCCCGCATCGGCCACTTCGCGGAGGCCCAGGTCCTGCAGGAGCTCGGCGTCGACTTCATCGACGAATCCGAGGTCCTCACCCCCGCCGACGAGACCCATCACATCGACAAGCACGCCTTCAGCACTCCCTTCGTCTGCGGAGCCCGCAATCTCGGCGAAGCCTGCCGCCGCATCGCCGAAGGCGCTGCCATGATCCGCACCAAGGGTGAGGCCGGAACCGGCGACGTCGTCCACGCCGTCCAGCACATGCGCCAGATCGTTCGCGAGATGAAGGCCCTCACCGTCCTCGATGAGGCCGAGCTCTTCAACGCAGCCAAGCTCCATCAGGCTCCCTACGAGCTCATCCGCATAATCGCCAGAAGCGGCAAGCTGCCCGTTCCCAACTTCTCCGCCGGCGGCATCGCGACCCCGGCTGACGCCGCCCTCATGATGCACCTCGGCGCCGAGGCGGTCTTCGTCGGCTCCGGAATCTTCATGAAGGAGCGCGCCACCCCGCTCGACGTCGAGAACGATCCCAAGGACCGCGCTGAGGCCGTCTCCCGCGCCAAGGCCATCGTCACCGCCACCACCCACTACAACGATCCGAAGATCGTCGCCGAGGCCTCCGAGACCGTCACCGGAACCATGAAGGGCCTTGCGGCCGCCGCACTGGAAGAAGCCGAACTCCTCCAGACCCGCGGCTGGTAGGACTCGCCGTCCAGGCAAACGCGGCCCTTCCGGGGGCCGCAACTTCTTTAATTCGTCTTGTCTGGAAGTGTGCTGCAAAGTCTCTCGAAGCGTCTTCTGAGCAACCAACAGCAACACAGTCGCCACCGCAACCACCCCTACCCGCCCGTCATTCTGAGCGAAGCGAAGAATCCCTGTATTCCTTTGCAGGATGCCGGGCGCTCCATTGATGCCCCGCTTCCACCGCAAAATGGGTGGTTTCGTTCGCGCGAAGCGCGAACCAAATCATCTGAGTGCACCTAAACGCCGTACCGCGAGACTTGGCCTGGAAGTGCAATCCTGAGAAAAGACCGCTCCCTACTTCCCGTCCCCGCGAATCTTCTCCAAAGCCATCTTCTCCGCCGTCGTCAGCGCATCCGCCGCATCCACCTTCACGTCCGGCTCCACTCCCGTTCCCTCCCAGTTCTTCTTCGTCACCGGATCCAGCGACTTCGCAAACGGCACCCCAACCATGAAGTAGTCCGCCACCAGGTGGCCTGAAACCGGATGCGCTCCTCCGCCCGTCGTCTCGCCAATGATCGTCGCTCGCTTCTGGTTCTTCAGATCGAAGGCAAACTCCTCCGCACCCGAGAACGTCCGCTTCGACGTCAGCACAAAGACCGGCTGCTTCGCCAGCCGCTGACCCGGCAGATACGACAGCGTCCAGTTCTGTGTCGTCGTGTCCTCCTTTCGGTTGTAAATATCGATCAGGTGCGTCGGCCTGTCGAACAGATAACTTGCAATCAAAGTCACCATCGCCGGCTGCCCTCCGCCGTTCTGACGTATGTCGAAGATCAAGGCATCGGTATGCGCAACAAACCCCATCGCCGCCACCACCGTCGGACCACAGATGGACGCATCAGCGAAGGCGTCGAACTTGATATAGCCGATGTTGTCCGGCAGGATCTCCACCTTCCGGAAGAAGCAGTTATTCCGCTCCACCTGCTGATGCATCCGCGCCTCATCCTCGGCGCTCGGCGGCCCCTTCCGCTCCGGTACTTTGAAGGGACGAAAGTTCACGCCCAGGTGTCTGTCGTGGCTCACCGCCCTCAGGTCCGCCGTAAGACGCGTGGCGAACACATCGCCGTCCGTAATCGAGTCATACTCCCCCTTGGCTGCATGCGATCTCATGGCATCCACCATCTGCTTCGCAAGATCCGCATCGATATACGACTCGGCCAGGTTCTCGGCGACACCATCCATGACCTTCTTCCGCATCGCCGCATCCAGAGTCACATCCTCAACCTTCACTCCCGGCGGGATAACGCCCAGGTTAAAAGAGTCCACCGTCGGCGGCTGCCCGTCTTTCACAATGAGGTTCCCCAGACCGTTCGTAGGTCCACCCTTCTCCTTCACGCGGAACCGTATATGCAGCGGTTCGCTGCTCTCAATCGATAACAGATCGAAACCACCCGTCTGCTGCCGGAACGCCATCATTCCATCTACCGACTCCGTCTTGTCGATTGTCTTCACATAATCGCCGATCTTCTCGCGGTCACCGCTGTTGAACGCAT
>DASTSJ010000014.1:0-20981 GCA_035760765.1 Edaphobacter sp.
TCTTGAAGGACGCAAGAACATGGTGTGCGGCGCAAACAAGCTCGACTATCACCTTCGCAATGTGACTCCGGGACGCGATTTCCAGGCCACCGTCATCGCGGATGTTCGCAATGTCAACGAGGGCGAGCCTGATCCTGTTGCCGGCGCTCCGCTTCGCCTGGGCAAAGCGGTCGAGATTGGTCACATCTTCAAACTGGGCTACAAGTACACCAAGTCCATGGGAGCGACCGTTCTGAACCGTGACGGGAAAGAGGTGACGCCGATCATGGGAAGCTACGGCATTGGGATCGAGCGCATTCTGACTGCAGCGATCGAGAGCTCAGCCGCAGCCAATGACGGAGCCGCATTTGCTCTTCATCCGTCGATTGCACCCTTCCAGATCGTCGTAACGATCACGAATACGGGCGATGCGAACCTTCTGGCAGCGGGAGAAAAGGTTGCCGCAGAGCTGACCAACGCCGGATTGGACGTTTTGCTGGACGATCGCGACGAGCGTGCGGGCGTGAAGTTCAAGGATGCCGACCTGATCGGAATTCCTTACCGCATCAACATCGGTCGCGGTGTTGCTGAAGGAAAGGTAGAGCTGGTCGATCGTCTAAACCGTCATACGCAAGAGATTGCATTGGATCAGGTCGTACATGCAGTAACGGATCAGATAACATCCACGCTGCAAACCCTGCTCCCGGCTTATGCCGTCTAAACGTCTTATTGAAAGGCCCCTTGCCAGTCAAACTCAAATACGGCAGCAACAAATCGAAGGCCAGGCAGTCGAGCATCATCGAGAAACTTCATCTGGAGAATCGCTTCGTGCGATATGGCCTGGTGGCTGTTCTCGGCTGTGTGCTGGTTGCTCTCAGCATTGTTGGCTACTACTACTTCAAGTACGAAAACATCGTGAACGATCGCCTGGCCAAGGGTCCGATGTTTGCCAGCGTGTCGCAGATCTATGCTGCACCGCGCGAGGTACGCGACGGACAGAAGCTGCCGGTTTCGGAGATCGCGGCGGAGCTGCGCAAAGCCGGATATAACTCCAATCCGCAGCTTGGAACGTTTCAGCTGAATGGCGACAGCATCTTCATCAAACCCGGTCCGGAGAGCTATCACACCACCGATGGAGCTACGATCTCTGCTCCCAAGGGAGTGGTCCAGAGCATTACGGGAGAGAATGGAGCGGCGCTCAGCGCATATGAGCTGGAGCCGCTGCTGATCACGGCGCTATCTGAGGACAGCGGACGCGCCAAGCGCCGCATGGTCTCCTACCAGGACATTCCGCCGCGGATGGTGCAGGCCGTCACGTCGATTGAAGATCGTAACTTCTTTGAACATAACGGCGTCAATTTTCTGCGCATCATCAAATGCGGAGTGGAAGACCTCAGCAGCGGACGTAAGCGCTGCGGCGGATCGACCATCACCATGCAGTTGGCGCGCGGCTTCTTCCTGTCGCCGGAGAAGCGGCTGAAGCGCAAGTTCATCGAGATTCTTATCACCTTCCAGCTCGAGTCGCGCTTCTCGAAGCAGCAGATCTTCGAGATGTATGCCAATCAGATCAACCTGGGGCATCGCGGAAGCTACGACATCAACGGACTGGGCGAGGCTTCGCAGGCCTTCTTCGGCAAGAACCTGAGGCAGCTGGATACGGCGGAATGCGCTCTTCTGGCGGGCATGATCCAGAGCCCAAGCCGACTGAATCCGTATCGGCATCCACAGCGGGCGCTGGCGCGCCGCAATGTCGTGCTGGACTCAATGGTGGAGACCGGTGCGATTACTGCGAGCGAAGCTACTCGAGCAAAGGCAGAGCCCCTACACCTTGCGACTCCTGACGTAGACGCAAGCGATGCACCATATTTTGTCGATCTGGTGCACGACCAGCTGGTGCAGCGTATCAGCGACCAGGACCTGGCGCACCAGAGTCTGCGAATCTACACCTCCCTCGATCCTGATCTGCAGCGGGCAGCAGCAGAAGCCGTCGAAGTCGGCATGAAGAACGTCGACGAGATGGTTCGTAAGCGACACGCCAAGAGCACAGAGCCGTTTACGTATCCGCAGGTTGCGCTGGTGGCTCTGAACCCGCACACGGGACAGATTCTCGCGCTTGTTGGCGGCCGCAACTATTCGGCTTCCCAGTTGAATCACGCAGTCGCCCAGCGCCCGACAGGATCGATCTTCAAGCCGTTCGTCTTCGCCTCCGCATTCAACACTTCGCTGAACGGGACCAATCTCGACGACAATGGTCCGTTTACCGCAGTTAGCAAGATCAACGACGATCCCCAGGACTTCGGCTCCAACGGCAAATCGTATATGCCGGGCAATTTCGTAAAGGGCGAGTACCCGGGGATGGTGACTGCCGCGGATGCCCTGGCACACTCTTTGAATATAGCGACGATTGCGCTGGCAAAGAAGGTTGGCTATAGCAACGTAGCCGCGCTGGCCCGGTCTGCGGGAATTGTCAACGCGCGTCCGACCCCATCCATGGCTATCGGAACCTACAACGCTACCCCGATCGACATGGCCGGAGCGTACACCATCTTTGCTAACGGCGGCGTGCACATTAACCCGTGGATGCTCGCCTCGGTCCGCAACACAAACGGTGACATCGTCTCGGACTTCTCCTCCGTGGCGAAACAGGTGATCGATCCGCGAGTAGCGTTCCTGACGCAGTCGCTGATGGAAGGCGTGATGAACTTCGGCACGGGCGCCACGGTGCGTGCGCGTGGATTTACAGCACCTGCAGCCGGTAAGACAGGAACCGAGCACGATGCCTGGTTCGCCGGCTACACCTCTACCCTGCTCTGCGTGGTCTGGGTAGGCAATGACGACTACACGGACATCAAGGTGCAGGGCGCGGACGCGGCTGCTCCCATCTGGGCCGAGTTTATGAAGCAGGCAATCAAGCTGCCGCAATACTCCGACGTCAAGCCGTTTTCTCCTCCTGAAGGCATTACGATCGCGAAGGTCGATCGCGACTCGGGCCTGCTGGCCGACCCGACCTGCAGCGTGCACACGATGAATGCCGCCTTCCTGGATGGCACCGTGCCTACGGGCAGCTGTTCGCAGATGCACGATAATCCGCAGAACTTCTTCCAGAAGCTCTTTGGCCTGGGCGGCCATAACGAGGCTGTGACGCCGTATACGCCTCCCGCCCCGGGATCACAGACGACTACAGCGCTGCCTTCTTCCGCTCATCCGTCTGCTGGTGTTCCGGCCAACTCTACGAACGCCCAGCAGAGCTCGCAGCCGGAACAGCCCAAGAAGAAAAAGAACTTCTTCCAAAAGCTGTTTGGTGGCGGCGGAGATAAAGACAAGAAGGATCAACCGCAGGATCCGCCGCAGTAGAGAACCTTCACCCACTCGCAGCCGGCCGATAGAAGAAGGTTTCGCCGGAAAATTCCGCATGGAAAAGGTGTGTGGATTCTTCGGCCTGCTCCGCGTTGCCGAGCAGCAGATAGCCATCTGGCGCCATCTGGCGATGAATATTACGAAACACCTGTCCGCGATCCTGCTGAGGAAAGTAGATCAGGACATTCCGCAGCAGGATCAGATCGCATACAGGAAGAGGCGGCAGAGGAGCGCATAAATTAAGTTGCTGAAAGCTGCAGAGAGCACGCAGACGCGAGCTTACGAACCACTCTTCCTCATTCCGCACCAAATACTTCAGCAGCATTCTCGCCGGAAGACCCCGATTGACTTCAAGCCTGCGGTATTTGCCTGCCTGCGCATACTCAATCACGCGCTGCGATATGTCCGTTCCCAGGATCTTCACGTCCCAGTGCGCTGTTTCAGGAAAATGTTCCGCAAGCAGCATTGCCACGCTGTAAGCTTCCTGCCCTGTAGAGCTGGCCGCGCTCCAGATGCGAAGACGACGAACTCCTCTGCGTCGTTCGACCAAAGCCGGCAGGATAGTCTCCCGCAAAAGATTGAAGGTCTTTACGTCACGAAAGAAGCTGGTTTCGTTGATCGTCATGGCCTCGGCAACGGCACGATGCAGATGTGCGAGGCGCTCTGACTGGAGCAGCTTCACAAACTCATGCAGATTCGACAAGCCCGCACCCCGCACGACGGGGGTAAGTTTTGCATCGAAGAGCGAGTTCCGCGAAGGATCGATCAGGTTTGCTGATTGCTTCAGGACCAGCTCCCGGAGGTATGCGTAGTCGGCTTCAGTGCAAACCATCAGATACCTCTCGGGTGACGATCAAGGATCCCGATGGCGTTGCCGCATTGGCCGGGCGACCAGCTTTGACTCTGTGGTTGATCTCACGAGCCAGCGCATCGAGCGGCAGGACAGCTGCGGCGATTCCAGCCTCTGCCACCCTGCCCGGCATTCCCCATACAGCGGAGCTAGCTTCATCCTGCGCGAGAACCACGCCGCCACGCGCATGAACGGCGCGTGCACCATCCAGACCGTCCGAACCCATGCCGGTGAGCACCACTGCGAGCACACCTGCCCCATAGATGCGGGCAGCCGAGAAGAAGAGGTAGTCCACCGCGGGACGGCAATGATGCAGCGGTTCCTGAGAGTGCAGCCTGACCTGTGTAGTAGAGGATGATCCCGCGATGTCCGACCGAACAGCGATCTCCATATGCATGTCGCCGGGTGCGAGCCATACTGCACCGCGCTTCAGTGGTGCTCCAGCTTGAGCCTCGCTCACGCTCAAGGAGCAGCAGCGACTCAGGCGTTCGGCGAGCACGTTGGTGAAGAGCTTGGGCATGTGTTGAACAATCAGCGCAGGCACCGGCAGTTCGGGCGAGAGCCGAGGAAGAAGCTGTTCAAGTGCGGTCGGTCCCCCCGTCGAGACGCCAATGACAAGCACCTCAATCGTGCCGTTGGATGGACTCGCCCGACGGTGCTGCATACCGGGAAGGGAGCGGTCTCGTACCGGGGGCGCATGCCCGATTTCAGAGGCAGGTTGGCGGCGCTCGACGCCGAACGCAGCGATGCGTGGCAGCAACTGCTCTGCAAGCGAGCTGAGTGAACTCTCCAAATCGCGTTGACCTGCGGGCTTCATCACGTAGTCAGCGGCGCCCCGCGCCAGTGCATCGAAGGTTGCCCTGGCGCCGCGTTCGGTGTGCGAACTGCACATGATGACAGGAAGCTTCGGCTTCGTGTGGCGGAGCCGGTCAAGGACATCGAGGCCGTTCATGCGCGGCATCTCTAGATCGAGGATCAGCACATCGGGAGCGAGACGGTGAATCTCCTGCAGGCACTCCACGCCGTCCCGCGAAACTCCGACAAGCTCCATCCGTGGAAGATCGCCTCGCGTATAACCGGACTGACGTTCAAAAAGTATTCTCAGGATCCCGCGCATTACGGCAGAGTCATCGGCCGCCAGAACGCGCAGGGGCTGCGCTGCAACGATCCCCATCTTCCAGTCCCCTCTTCCGCACGCAGCGGTGGCTGATCCCTTCCCTATGCGGTTCAGGCAGCAAATCCCAGCAGCATCATCTTTTCCCGCAGGCTTTCGGGCGTGAACGGCTTCATCAGGAACTCGTCCGCACCATTCTCCAGAGCCTTCGCGATAAAGTGGTGATCGGCTTCGGTCGTCACCATCATGACCTTCATCGCGGGGTGCAGCTTTGCTGTTCGCAGCGCCTTGACGCATTCCAGCCCATTCATCACGGGCATGTTCAGGTCCAGCAGCATCAGATCGAACTCCTCCTCCGAGGCCAGCACTTCAAGTGCATCCGAGCCATCGACGGCCTCTTCACAGGCAATTCCCATCCGACTCAGCATCCTGCTGATGTATTCACGAATAAAGCTTGAATCATCCACGATCAATGCCTTCACAAGGCTTCTCCTGCGCGGTTGTCGCGAAACATCTCCGATTCAGCCAGACGCGATGGAAGCAGCTTTTGCGGATCAAGCTGAATCAGCAGGCTGCCCTCCATCTTGTAAGCGCCATTGAAGAGCCACTTGCACCTGGCGTCGAGTGTGCAGGGATTCGCTTCCAGGGCGTTCCGCCGCACCGTCACGACCCCGCCAACTCCGTCCACCAGCAATCCGAAGCGTTCCTGGCCCCCGCTGTCGTCGTCCAAAACCAGGACGCAGCCGATCTCCGTACTTCCGGGAAGACCAAGCAGCGCCCGAAAGTTGACGGTCGTCAGCACGTCACCGCGGTAGGGTACGACGCCCGCAACGAAGCCCGGCGCCATCGGTACCCGCTCCAGCTCGCGTTTGCCCAGGACCTCTCGAATCTTGCCGGTATCGATGCCGAAGGTCTCCTCGCCGGCAAACATCGAACAAAGCGATGCGCTCTCGGCCTCTTCCTGCACCTGCTCAGAACCCTGTCCGACGATCTTCATGCAACATCCCTCCAACTCTTCCCTGCTCCGCCTGCAAAGCCGCGGAATACGGTGGTCAGGCGCTCGTTGACAAGGGCGAGATCCGTCTCTCCATGGGCTGCATCTTGCTCAAGCATGCTTCCGTCGGAGACATCAAGCACCTTGCGGACCACAACGCCCATGCGCGTAGACTTCGCCTGTGGATCGCCACAGATGAGGACGGTAACGGTGGCCTCCTGATCCTGAAGGCCGCACATCTCATCGAGCACTCCACCATCATCGCGAAGCTGCAGAAGCTCACCACGGTACTGCAGCAGGGCACGACCGCCGACATACTCAATCCTGCTCATCGGCACAGTCTCAATACGCTCTACGACGCCCAATGGAAGCGCGGTTCTCTCTCGCGCACGATCCTCGAAGACGAGGAAGGAAGCTCCGTTTTGCCGCAGCTCGACGGTCTCGTCCTCCTGTTCTTCCATCACCGGCTTCACACCGGCACGTGCTGCTGTCGCAGCGATATCCAGGATCAAAGCCAGCGTGCCATTGCCGAGCACGGTGGCCCCTGAGAAGAGCCCGATCTCGCGCAGCACAGCAGAGAGCGGCTTGACCACAATCTCTTCAGGCGCAAGCAGATCGTCGACGACCAGACCGTAGCGGCAGCCCTCCGCCTCAAGCACGGCCATATAGAACCCGTGCGCCTCTGCCTCTGTATTTAGACCAAGCAGACGATCAAGCCACACCGTCGGCAGAAGACGCTCGCGCAGACGATAGACTTCAGAAGCTCCGACGCGCTCCACGACCTTCTCTTTGTCCCGTGCAGTGATGTAGACTAGCTCGACCAGGGCAGTCTGCGGGAGAGCGAAGCTCTGTCCACCGCTTCGGACGACCAGCGCGGGGACGATAGCCAGCGTTAGCGGAACCCTGAGGCGCAGCGTCGTACCGACACCCACCTTCGACTCAAGCTCGACGCTGCCGCCCACCTTCTCGACGTTCGCTCGCACCACATCCATGCCAACCCCGCGTCCCGACACGGTCGTTACCGCCGCTGCGGTGGAGAAGCCGGGCAGGAAGATCAGCTGCAGTGCCTCGCGCTCTGTCATCTCCCTGGCCTGCTCGGGCGACACCAGGCCGCGCTCCACGGCCTTGGCCAGCACGCGTTCAATCGCGATGCCGCCGCCATCATCTGCCACTTCAATGACGACGGACCCGCCCTGGTGAAAGGCGCGGAGGCGAAGGCAGCCCTCGGCTGATTTACCGGCAAGAACACGGTCCGCCGGCGACTCAATCCCATGATCGACTGCGTTGCGAACTGCGTGCGTGAGAGGATCTTTGATGGCCTCGAGCAGGCTCTTATCGAGTCCCGTCTCCTGGCCGGAGAACTCGATCCTCACCTCACGTCCGCAGGTACGCGCAAGATCGCGCACCATGCGTGGAAACTTGCCAAAGAGATTGCCGACCGGCTGCATCCGCGCCTGCATGACGGTCTCACGAAGATCGGCGGTCACACTGTCGAGGCGACGAGCCAGCTCCGGGAAGCTGCTCGATTCGACACCGCTCTGCAACATCTGGTTGCGGGTCAGCACCAGCTCACCCACCAGATTCATCATGCGGTTCAGAACTTCGACATCAATCCGAAGTGTCTTGTCTCCATTGGCAGAGGCGGAGTTCTGCTGCGTGCTTGTCGCCGCGTTCCCTCCTTCTGGCATATCTGCCGGAAGGGCCTCCTCTCCCGCCTTGATGGAGACGACAGGTGCGACCTTCTCTGCATGATGCGCTGGCGCGTCCTCACCGTTCAGCTTCGCCAGCTCCGCAATCAGGGCACTGTCTTCGTCACCTGCGCGGTTGCCTTCGCTGCCTGTCGCTTCGATCAAGTTGAGAATGGCACGCAACCCGTCCAACAGACGGAGCAAGCCGCTAATCAGCTCTTCGGTCACCGGCAGCCGGCCATCCCGCAAAGAGCCCAGCAGATGCTCACCCGCGTGAGCCAGCTTCTCCAGACGGCTGAAGCCGAGAAAGCCGGTCGTTCCCTTGATGGTGTGGACCGCGCGGAAGATCTCTGCCACCAGTTGCTGGCTGTCTTGGGGCCGGGTCTCCAGCTCGGTCAGACAGCGTTCCATCCGGTCCAGACCATCCTGGCTTTCAGCGATAAATTCCTGTGTAAGGTCGTCCACACCTGTCTTATCGGGATGGCGTACCAAATCATTAGCGAGGGGTGACTTGTCATGTTTGCGCGCCCCCGATAGCCTCTTCCCATGTCTCAAAATGAAGCAATGGCGGCTCTCTCTTCTGCACAGATCGAGGATCTCCGTCGGCGTGCACGGTCGTCTGCAGCAAAGGCCTATGCTCCCTATAGCGGATTCCGAGTGGGCGTAGCCATTCTGCTGGAAGATGGCACGATCACCGTGGGCTGCAACGTCGAGAACGCTTCGTACCGCCTGACCACGTGCGCCGAGCAGTCCGCGATCGCCGCAGCCGTGGCGCTGCAGGGGCCTTCCATGCTCCTTCGTGCCGTAATGATCGTGAATTTGAACGACGCGGCCAGCTCACCATGCGGAGGCTGCCGCCAGACGATCCTGGAATTTGCGTCCTCCCGAACGGAGATCTTCTTTCCCGCTGCCAACGGTTCGGAGGTACGCTCCAGCATTACCGAGCTTTTGCCGCACGCTTTCCTTCTCGAAGAGCGAAGGCCGCGGTCGAGTTAGCTGAATCTATGAATACGATCCATCCTGTTGATGTCATCCTGCATAAGCGCGACGGGCTCGCGTTGACCGACGAAGAGATCCGCAGCTTCATCCGTGCGATCGTCGATCGCACGCCAGAGTGCCAGCTCGTGACCGACGCGCAGATTGCCGCTCTGCTGATGGCGATCTTTCTGCGGGGCCTCGACAGTCGCGAGCTGGCAACGTTGACCTCAGCGATGCGCTCTTCCGGCGACGTCTTTGATGCGACACCGCTGAAGACCTTTACCGTTGATAAGCACTCAACCGGGGGTGTAGGGGACAAGACATCGCTGCTGATCGCTCCGATTCTGGCTGCTGCTGGAATGTCGCACCCGACGGAAGAAGGCGTGCCGGGAATCTGCGTCCCTATGATCAGCGGACGCTCGCTCGGACATACAGGAGGCACACTCGACAAGCTGGAGACGATTTCAGGCTTCAACAGCCAACTCGATCTGAAGCAGCTTAGCGAAATCCTGCGTACCTGCGGGGCCGCATTGATCGGCCAGACGCCGCGGATCGTTCCCGCCGACCGCACGCTCTATGCTCTGCGGGATCACACCGGCACCGTAGAGTCGCCGTTTCTCATCACCGCCAGCATCATGAGCAAGAAACTGGCGGAGTCTCTGAACGCACTGGTCCTCGACGTAAAGGTCGGTTCTGGAGCCTTCATGCCGAACTACGAGAAGTCATTGCAGCTCGCCAGACTGATGGTGGAGACGGGCGAGGCGGCCGGAACCCGCACCGTTGCTCTGCTCACTGCGATGGACGAGCCTCTTGGCCGCTTCTCCGGCAACTGGGTTGAGGTGTGGGAGTGCGTCGAGATCCTGCAGGGAAAGCGACATCCCTTGTCCGCTGACCTGATTGAGCTGTCGAATACCCTCGCAGGATGGATGCTCCATATGGGTGGCCATGCCACCTCACCAGAAGAGGGTGCCGTGCTGGCCGACAACATCCTTCGCAGCGGAGACGCCTACAGGGCGTGGCTCAGAATCGTAGAAGCTCAAGGCGGAGATATCTCGATGTTCGTGGATCCTCAGGCTCACCACAAACCGGCTGCAATGTGTGTTCTCAAAGCCGACCGGGCCGGGTATCTTACTTCGATGGATTGCAAGCTGATCGGCTGGGCGGTCCAGCGGCTGGGGGCGGGACGCGCCAAGCCCGGTGATCCCGTCAGCGCCCATGCCGGTATCGAATCGCACGTGAAGCTGGGCTCGCGGATTGAAGAAGGTCAGCCCCTGTTCACTCTCTTTAGCGAAGAGGAGTCTCTCCTCGACGAGCCCGAGCAGATGATCCGCGAAACTCTTTGCATCGGACAGGAGCCCCCGCAGCTCTTACCTTTAGTGCGAGAGATTGTGTCTGCAAGCACCCTACAAGCGATAGCATCCGGAAGATGATCCATGGCGCCTGAAAGATCTGAGAAGCAGAAGATGCTGCACGGCGATCTGTACAACGCCGAAGATCCAGAACTGATAGCGGATCGTGCTCGTGCCGCGGCTTTGCTGAACCGCTATAACAGCGACCTTCACGCGCCTTCGAAACATCTTCTTATACTTCAGGAACTGCTCGGCTCCGTCGGACCAGGCTGTGTCATTCGACCGCCGTTTTTCGTGGATTACGGATACAACATTCGCCTGGGCAAGAACGTCTTTCTGAACTTCAACTGCATTCTGCTGGACGTGGCGGAGATTGCAATCGGCGACGGTACCCAGATTGGTCCTGCTGTCCAGATCTACGCAGCTGATCACCCGCTCGATCCCCTGCTGCGCAGAGACAATCTTGAGAACGGCAAGCCGGTGCGCATCGGCGCCAACGTTTGGATTGGAGGAGGAGCAATCATCCTGCCTGGAATTACGATCGGGGACGATGCCATCGTTGGAGCCGGTTCCATCGTTACCCGCGACGTGGCTGCCGGAGCCAAGGTGGTCGGCAACCCTGCGCGAGTCAAGGTTTAGCAATGACCGGCTCGCTAAAGCGAACAAATTCCTGCCGTTTGCTGCGGAAGTAGCGGATAATCACATCCGAGAAGCAATACCATCAGCAGGCACCCTGGCCCGGTTGTCGATTACAAAGAGCCTGCATAAAGGCATGTACCTGATGAACTACGCTTTTCTTCCCGATCTTTCCGCTTTGGCGATCCTCATCGTCATTCTGTTGCTGCTTCGCCGCCACCATCCCCACAGACAGGCAAATCTGTGGCTTCTTGGATTATTTTTCACCCTGATTGAATCAACGGCTCACACCTTCTATGCCCCGCACGGGCTTCCCATCACCATTCTCCACACCATCGTCATTGTCTGCTACCTTCTGGCCGGGGTTGTGTTCGTGTGGGCGTCTGGCATCTATGCCATCTCCGACAGGAAAAGTTTTCATTTCCTCTTGCTCAATTCGATTCCGCTGCTCGGCATGTGCGCCAGTTACGGGATGCACCTGTTCACCAGACAAGCTTTCCTTCCCTGGGTGATCCTGGGCTTGCTGATCGGAAGCGTCTCGGCGATGGTGCTCCGCGGCAGCATCGTGCTCACCGTTCTCATAGCCGGGGGTTGGCTCGGAATCGGTTCTCTGGTCACGCACAGTTTGTATCGCGAGGCGGTGTATTGGAGTCTTGGGGTGGTGTATTCCATCGCAGCCGTGAACTTCTATCGCAAGCTGCCGCAGAAGAGCACCGGCCGACTCGCCATCGTTACCGGATTTTCGATCTGGGCGTTCTTTTTTTT
The DNA here is from genome assembly GCA_035760765.1 of Edaphobacter sp. Taxonomy (GTDB): domain Bacteria; phylum Acidobacteriota; class Terriglobia; order Terriglobales; family Acidobacteriaceae; genus Edaphobacter. Next base: position 11,711 of record DASTSJ010000014.1, read on the forward strand.
TCTGCATCCGTTCATCGTTACCTATCGCACCTACGCGGATATCGCCTCGCATATCTGGAATATGCAGAAGTCGCTGATCTCCATTGGAATGATCATGGTGATGCTGGAAGAGCAGGTCTCCTGCAATCGCTGGCTGGCGCTTCATGACGAGTTGACCGGGCTGGCAAACCGCCGGGCCTTTGAAGATCATCTTTCGAGCGTGCTGGAGCGCTGCCGGCGATCCCACTCTACCTTGGCACTCTTCATGCTGGACCTTGATGGATTCAAGCAGATCAACGATACGCACGGTCACCATGCCGGTGACCACTTGCTTCGGCACGTGGCAAGGAGCCTCGGTGAGCATGCCGGCAGCTTTGAGTCGATCGCACGGCTGGGCGGCGATGAGTTCACGCTGATGGCCTGCGATCCGGGCCACTTAGGATCAGTGGAACACCTGCAGGAGATCATCCGCGAAGCCACAGAGACGCCCTTCCTCTTCGACGGCCACAAGCTGAGCGTCTCCGCTTCCATCGGCATAGCGCTTTATCCGGACGATGCCGATGATGCGACGCGCCTGTTGCGTATCGCCGATCTCAGGATGTACTCCCTCAAGCAGGCGCGAACGCCTCTCCGGCACATTCGGCTCGACAGTGTACCCGCACTTACCGCCAGCGGGCGTTTTCGTGGCAGAACGGCATCTGGCCGTTTCTAGGCTCTGCTGGTTTTCAGGCCTCTTCAGCCTTTACACTCATCGCATCGGACTATTGCGGCCACCGGCAGGAGAGCCAACTCTTTGCATCGATTCACCGGACTTCTAGGACTGATTGTCTTTCTCGCGCTCGCTTATGCCTTTTCTACGAACCGCCGCGCCATTCGCTGGCGGACCGTCGCATGGGGACTCGGCCTGCAGATCGTCTTTGCCTTCCTTGTCATCAAATGGAGCTTCGGCCAGACCATCCTCCATGCCGCGAGCAATGCCGTTACGGGGCTTTTATCACACGCCGTCGATGGCTCCTCCATGGTCTTTGGGCCTCTTGGCACGCCGGGAAGCCCGATGGCCATCTTCGCCTTCGCCGTGCTTCCGACCATCATCTTCATCTCGGCGTTCTTCGCCCTGCTCTATCACATCGGTTTCATGCAGCAGGTCATCCGCGTCGTCGCCTGGATCATGCAGCGAACGATGGGGACCAGCGGGGCGGAGTCGACGAACGTCGCTGCCTCGATCTTCATGGGTCAGACGGAAGCTCCTCTTACGATTCGCCCTTTCCTCGACGGAGCGACGCGCTCGGAGCTGATGACCATCATGACCTCCGGCATGGCGCATGTCTCCGGCGGCATTATGGCTGCCTACATCAGCTTTGGGATCAACGCGCAGGACCTTCTCTCTGCGGTCATCATGACGGCGCCGGGGACAATTCTAGTGGCGAAGATGCTTGTGCCCGAGACCGAGCAGCCTGCCACAGCCGGAACCGTGAAGATGCCGCCCAATGAAGAGCATAAGAACGACAACTTTATTGCGGCCATCGCACGAGGCACCATCGACGGCGGCAAGCTGGCCTTCAACGTCGCCATCATGCTGATCAGCTTTCTTGCGCTTGTCGGCCTGCTGAACGCCATCATGCTCGGCACCTCGAACTTCCTTTGGGCTCATGGGCGCATTCCGTTCCCTCATTCGCTCAATTCCGTTCTAGGAGTGATTGGGGCTCCCGTTGCCTGGCTGATCGGCATCCCGTGGCGCGAGGCGCCGGCGATCGGCAACCTGCTAGGCACGCGGGCCGTGCTCAATGAGTTTGTCGCCTATACGCAGCTCGGATTGCAGAAGTCGCAGCTTACTCCTCGAACATTCTCCATCGCGACCTTTGCCCTTTGCGGCTTCGCCAACATCGGATCGATCGGTATGCAGATCGGTGGCATCGGAGCCCTCGTGCCGAATCGCCGCAACGATCTCGCCCAGTTGGGGCTGCGCGCCATGCTGGCGGGTACGATGGCGAACCTTCTATCAGCGTCCATCGTCTCGATGCTGATTCGCTAGTTCGTCCGATCTCCGACCGCCGCGCCTTTACACTGGTCTCCAAATCTCCTAACCTTCAACTCGCAAGCTAAAACGTTTTTCGAATTTCTCCGAAACGAGATGAGCATGACCCTGAATCGTAGAACCTTCGTCAAGGTCGGCAGCATGGCTGCTGCAGCCACCAGCCTCAACGTTCTTGCAGAACCGCAACAGGCTCCCGCACCGAAATCCGCAAACGACACCATCCAGCTGGCACTGATCGGCGCAGGTATCCAGGGTCAGTCCGACACGCGCAGCGCCCTTGAGGTCCCCGGCGTCAAGCTGGTTGCCGCCGCAGACTGCTACGATGGCCGCCTGGCGCACTGCAAGGAACTGTGGGGTCAGGACGTCTTCACGACGCGCGACTATCGCGAGATCCTTGCACGACCCGACATCGATGCCGTCATCATCGCCACCCCGGACCACTGGCATAAGCAGGCCGCCGTCGACGCCATGAAGGCCGGCAAAGACGTGTATCTCGAGAAGCCGATGATCCATCTTTACTCGGACGGCCCTGAGATCATCTCCACGGCTCGCTCGACCAACCGCATCCTGCAGGTCGGCAGCCAGCGCGTCAGCTCAGTCGCATACGCCAAGGCGAAGGAGCTCCTTGCATCGGGAGCCATCGGCGAACTGAACATGATCACCGCACAATGGGACCGTAACTCTTCCATCGGCGCATGGAACTACTCGATCCCCCTCGACGCCAGCCCGCAGACCTGCGATTGGCCTCGCTTTCTCGGCACAGCACCCAAGATTCCGTGGAACCCCGAGCACTTCTTCCAGTGGCGCAAGTGGAGCGACTACGGCTCCGGCGTTGCGGGGGATCTCTTTGTCCACCTCTTTAGCGGAACCCACTTCATCACCGGAGCCCATGGGCCGACGCGGGCGATGGCCACCGGAGGCATCCGCTTCTGGAAGGACGGACGCGACGCTCCGGACGTTCTGCTGGCGCTGTTCGACTATCCGCAGGGCTTCAACCTCAGTCTGCGCGTGAACTTCGTCAATGGTGGGCAGGAAAGCGAAGGCTTCCTCTTCACCGGCTCGGAAGGCACGATGGAGATCGCCGGGCAGACAGTCACGGTAACCCGCGTGCCGCGCGAGAAGGAGCCCGGCTACACGGTCTCCACATTTACCAACGAGATGCAGAAGGAGTACCTGGAGAAGTATCACCAGAAGTATCCGACCACTCCGCCACAGGGCTCCACGTACACCGCGATCGAGAAGTTCTCGGCGCCGAAGGGATACTCCGACCACGTGGATCACTTCCGCAACTTCTTCTCCTCAGTGCGAACACGCAAGCAACCGGTGGAAGATGCGACCTTCGGCTTCCGCGCTGCCGGAGCCGCACTGCTTAGCAACCTTAGCTACAACAAGGGCAGCGTCATCAAGTGGGATCCCGAGACCATGAAGCTCGGCTGATTGCCTTTCCATTAAGACTCATTCACGCTACAGGGAGGTGGATCTCACAGTCCTATCCATGAGATTCGCCTCCGCCCGTCGCGAAAAGAGGAACATGAAAAAGCTCCGCATTCTTGCTGTTCTCTGCGCCCTGATCGCTCCTCTCCAAGTGCTCGCGCAGCAGCCAACGGCGAATACTCCCATACGAGTCGTGATCGTGGGTCTCGTTCACGGACACGTCAAAGGCTTCCTCCATGCGCTGCCGAATAATTCCGCCGCCCAACTCGTCGGCATCGTCGAACCGAATACCTCGTTAGCCCACCAATACGCGACGGAGTACCACCTCGATCCGGCACTCTTCTCCACAGACCTTGAACAGACTCTGAACGCAAAGCACCCTGACGCCGTGCTGGTCTATACCACCATTCAGGATCATCGACGCGTCATTGAAGCAGCGGCACGCCACAACATCAGTTCCATGGTCGAAAAGCCCCTCTCCACGACGATGGAGGACGCGCTCGCCATCCGCCGCGCAGCGCGTGAGCACCACGTCAACGTGCTGGTCAACTACGAGACCACCTGGTATCGCTCGAATGCCGAAGCAATTCACGAGGCTGACGCCGGCAGGCTGGGAACTCTGCGCCGGATCGTCGTCCATGACGGGCATGAAGGCCCGAAGGAGATTGGCGTCGGTCCCGAGTGGCTGCCCTGGCTCACGGACCCGGTCCAGAACGGTGCTGGCGCTCTCTTTGACTTCGGCTGTTACGGCGCAGACCTGTCCACCGTCCTGATGCATGGCAAGGCACCTCTCTCCGTCACGGCGGTCACGCAGACGGACAAGCCCAATATCTATCCAAAGGTGGATGATGAAGCGACGATCATTCTTCATTACCCGGGCACACAGTCAGTCCTGATGCCTTCCTGGAACTGGCCCTTCGCGCGAAAGGATATGGAGGTCTACGGCGCAACAGGCTACCTGATCACCGTCGGTCCAGATGGCGTTCGCACGCGCTACAAAAGCGAGAAGATCGAATCGCAGAGCAGCACCCCGGCCCTTCCCGCGGAACAGCGCGATTCACTGGCATATCTAGCAGCCGTTCTGCATGGTCAGATCAAACCGCAGGGCGATCTCTCTTCGCTCGATACCAACCTGATCGTCATGCAGATTCTGGACGCTGCGCGGACCTCCGCAAAAACGGGCCGCACGGTCGAACTGAAGCCCTTGCCGCAATAAATTTTTATGGACCGTCATTAAGCAGAAACGCCAGGCACTCTTTTGCCTGGCGTTTCTGCTTTAGCACTAATCTTGAGGCGGAAGCGACGAACATCTCATCGTGGCGTTCGTGCAGCTTCGTCCGCGCCCTTCCCTTCAATCGCATGACCTGTAGCCTTTACCGCACCTCCGACCGCATGAACGACACTATGCCAGCTCTTCTTGAGTGCATCTCCGGTGCGATCCTGGGCTCTTCCCAAAGCCCTTCCCGTGCTGTCATTGGCAAGAACGAGCGCCGTATCTGTACTGCGCCCACCCGTTGCGATGCCGTTCAGAGCCGAGTTTCCTCCATAGATCGCCGCCTGAGCGGGGCGTTTCGCCGGGTTTGCCCATGCAATGTCAGTGTCTGGAAGTCGCTCCATCCTGCTGAGCCTCGATGCTGTAAAGTCGGTGCGGCGCATCTTCTCCGCGAGCGGCCACAGGGAAGATGTTGCCCATCTCGCGCCATTTGCCGGATGCCGAGGCTCACCCAGGTTAACCACCTCCGACCGTTTCATCTCAGTCATCGCCGTGCAGCGGTCGCCGCCACACCCATGTGAGCAGAGTTCTTGGTTAAGGAATGACGCATGCTTGCCGGGTGAGATCCATACCATCGCGCCGTGTTCTTCGGCTTGCAACGTTGAGGCCCGACTCATCTGGCTGGCGTCACACACCGTGTCCTCGTGCGCTGCGGCATACCAGTACAAGGCAGTCCACCTCGACGCTGCGTCGTTACGTTCTACCCGCCGCACCAGTACTGAAACGTGCTCCGCATCCAGAGCATGACCCATCTCTCCGCAGTCCAATCGCCAAAGATGGTAGTAGTGGAGCTCCACCTCATCTTTCATGCCTCTGTGAGGAGAGGCCTGTCCGTAGATCGTGCCGTCGTCCGCGACCGGATTCGGAATAGTCACATCTGGGCGGAACTGCGCCGGCTCGTCCGAGCAATCTTGGCGGCTGATCATCCAGGTTGGCTGGAACTGCTCCAGCAGCGTATTCTCCAGCCCATCCGCCAGGCCATCTCTGTCGCTGTCACGATCTGCAGGAGGCTTCGCGAGGGCCGCCGTCGTGCAGAACAGAATGCTTGCCCAGAACAACACAACTGCGAGACGCCCCATGCGTCATTCTTCCTTGCGGGGCTGCAGATGTCCAATATCCACATCTTTCAGATCGTATGCACGCCACATTCTCCTGCCCTTCTCTTCACGCACAGGGAAATCCGCTGAATCCTGACCTTTGGCTAGCTACACTAGGAACAGGCCTCAGATACTTTGCGGGGAGCGCCTCTTCGCGGAGAGACTCCCGGGCCGCATTTTCGCCGAAAGAGCCTTTTGGCCAGAAATACGATGACCTCGACCAACAACCCGCCCGCGATGGACGATCTTCACGCACGAGCGATGGCAGCCGCTGGCTACATCCGTTCCGTCACCCATCTGCAGCCGAAGATCGGTCTTATTCTAGGCTCCGGTCTTGGAGACTTCGCCGACCACGTCCAGAAGCCTTCCGTAATCCCATATGCCGACATTCCCAACTTCCCCGTCTCCACCGTCCAAGGACATCCAGGCAGGCTGGTCGTTGGCGAGATCGGAGGCGTCCCCGTCGTTGTCATGCAGGGCCGGGTTCATGCCTATGAGGGCTACTCCATGGCAGAGGTGACCTTTCCCACTCGCGCCCTCGGACTGCTTGGGGTCGAACGATTGATCGTCACGAATGCTGCGGGAGGCATCAATCCCGGCTATGGACAGGGCGCCATCGTCGCTATTTCCGATCACATCAACTTCACTGGCAGGAACGCCGTCGCCGGTCCCAACGAACCTCGTTTCGGCCCGCGCTTTTTCGACATGACACACGCCTACTCGCCGGATATGCGCGCACTCGCTAAAGACGAGGCTTCGAAGCAGGGCTGGCGACTGGATGAAGGCGTCTACATCGCCGTGCTCGGTCCAAGTTATGAGACTCCCGCAGAGATACGCGCCTTTCGAACCCTCGGCGCCGACCTGGTAGGCATGTCCACTGTCCATGAGGTTATCGCCGCACGACACATGGGGATGGAGATCCTCGGTCTTTCGGTCGTCACCAATATGGCAGCCGGCGTCCTCGATCAGGTGATCAACCACGAAGAGGTTATGGAGACTGGACGCCGCATCGCCGGTCAGTTCACCAATCTGCTGACCGCCCTGATCCCGCAACTTGCAGGGAGTTCATCGAAGTCGTAGACCGAATCCCGGGCTTTGCAAAGCCTGTAACCAGCTTGAACAAGAAGGAGTCTCATCCTTGCACGACCAGCCTGCGCAGCAACTTCTGCTTCCGCAACGGCCCCTCATCCTTGGAGTTGCCGGCTGCTCCGGCTCCGGAAAGACAACGCTCGCACGCGAGCTCACTACGCAGCTTGCCGCCACGCTGTTACCCCTGGATTTCTACTATCGCTGTCTCAGCCATCTCCCCGAGGAAGAACGCTCCTTCCAGAACTTCGATCATCCCGACTCGATCGAGCACGCACTCCTCGTAGAGCATGTCGAAACTCTCGCGAAGTGGCAGCCGATAGAGCGCCCTATCTATGACTTCACGACCCACACTCGCGTGGCGGCGCGCACGGAAACCGTCTTTCCTGCGCCAGTTCTGATCGTCGAAGGCATCCTTGCACTGCACTATCCCGGGTTACGTACACTCTATGACTTCAGCATCTACGTCAACGCGCCGAACCAGATCTGCCTGAACCGTCGCATCTATCGCGACATGCGCGAGCGCGGCCGGACCGAAGAGAGCGTGCGTACCCAGTTTGAAGCCACGGCCAGGCCGATGGCCGATCTTTACGTCATTCCGTCCGCACAGCACGCCAGCATCACGGTCGAAGGAACGGACGCCCTGGACTGGTCCGTCGAACAGATCCTACAGCGCCTCCACCATCTCGGACTCCTGCACGCCGCTCATCGCACCAGTTCGAACGGCAGATAACCTGTCGTACATCGCCTGCATCTGCCGGTGCGCGCTTCGGGAAAGAGCAAAGCGATCTTCTCTCTCATAAGCAACCGGCCCGAAGTTTAGGGAAGCGTGCACACCTTTTGCCTGAGCCAGCCTCCAAAGATGTGGGAGCAGAAGTGCGTCCCCGCACCAGCAGACGTCCCTTTCGACTGAGATCGTAAGGTCGCTGGAAGCATAACCGAGCGTCGCGACCTGCAACTCGACGCCTTCATTGAGCACAGAGTGGAAGAGGCCTCGACGAAACTCCAGCACCTCGCTACCATCCGTCGTCGTTCCCTCTGGAAAGAAGAGCACGGGGAAACCGCTCTTGTATGCCGCGGCCATCGCACGGTTCACCGCAGGGTAGCTTGCCGGCCCGCCTCCACGAACCACATAGACCGTGCCGCCCTTGCGAGTAAGCCATCCGATGCCGGGCCAGTCTCGCACCTCGGACTTCGCGACCATCAGGAACGGATGAGCCGCTGCAAAGACCAGGATGTCCAGATAACTTAGATGATTCGAGATGACGGCCCCGGATGAAATGACTGCCCCATCCGCACTCCAGCTCACTCCAAGCGCGCGGACGATCCGCCTGCAGTAGCGATGGATTCTCCAGGCTCCCTCAGCGGATGAGGCTACTGGACGCAGGAGAAAGTCCAGCGCAAGAGCCAGCAGCAAACCAGCGACTGTCAGAATGCGAAGCGAAGCACGCAGCAAGCGCAAGATCAGCAGCCCTCCAGGAACCTCGCCGCGATGCGAGGATGCAGAGTCTGCAGATCGATCAGAGTGAGGAAGTCAATCGTGCGGAACTCGCGATCAATCGCCGGTTCTCCGCATATCTTCGCACCGATGGCCAGGTAGGCGCGCAACAGCTTTGGAGCACGTTCCACACCGGCTTCGCCCGCCTTCTCCGGCATGGCGAATGCCGGCGTAGGTGACGTCCTTAAGGAGGGGTCAACCAGAAACTCCTGCAGAGAGGCATATACCGCCCTGCCTATCTTCGGATCGGTAGAGTTCAGCGAGCAGCACCCAACCATGTAGCGGCCACCCTTTGCCAGCGCATAGCGAGCGATGCCACGCCACAGCAGATTCAGGACCTCGGGTGAACGATGATCCCGATGGATGCATGCCCGACCCAGTTCCACGATCTCGTGGCGCATCGCCTCGTACGGCCTGAAGCAAAACTCCTGTTCGCTGTAATAACCGAAGTTGCTTCTGGCAACCTCGCCCATTTGCAGACGGTATGTCCCTACAATGGCTCCCGTGGTTCGCTCTTCCACCAACAGGTGATCGCATACATCGTCATAGCGGTCACGGTCATAACCATCGCCATAAGAAGACTCCAGCCCCTCGTTCATCTCCAGGTTGAAGACGAGAAAGCGAAGGCGATACGCGGCGCGGCGGTCGTTATCCGTCTCTGCCAGCCGGGCAACGTAGCGGCCCGCCTCGAGACTTAGTCCACTTCGCAAAGGACGGTCTGGAACATTCGCAGGAAGCGGCGTTGAAACAGGAGCGGGTGACTCTGTGACACTGACCATCGACTCTCCTTGATGCCCGAGGAATGAGTGCTTATGTGGGTCAGTCTGCGTTGATCTGTGTTACGGGATGTTCACGTCAGGTGAAGATTC
>DASTSJ010000015.1:0-3071 GCA_035760765.1 Edaphobacter sp.
GACTGCAGCTCAACGCGGATGGGGAAGCGCCCCTGCAGTTCGGGGATGAGGTCCGACGGTTTGGAGACGTGGAAGGCTCCCGCGGCGATGAAGAGGATGTGATCGGTCGACACCATGCCGTACTTCGTGTTGACGGTGGTGCCTTCGACGATGGGCAGGATGTCGCGCTGTACGCCTTCGCGGCTTACATCGGGGCCGTGGCCGCCTTCACGGCCGGCGATCTTGTCGATTTCATCGAGAAAGACCATGCCGGAGTCCTCGACGCGTTCCACGGCGAGGCGAGTCACCTGATCCATATCGATGAGGCGCGATTCCTCTTCCTGAACGAGGTATTCGAACGCCTCAGAGACCTTCATCTTGCGCTTCTTGGTGCGCTGACCGAAGAGACCGGGGATCATGTCCTTCAGGTTGATGTCCATCTCTTCGGTGCCCTGATTCGTGATGATCTCAAAGCTCGGCTGGTTGCGGTCACGCACGTCCATCTCGACGACTCGGTCATCCAGCTTGCCCTCGCGGAACTGCTGGCGGAGCTTCTCGCGCGTGCGATGCTCGCGGTCTGCAGGCTTCTCTTCGCCGCTGGTGGCGGGAGCTTCAGACATGCTCGCGGGAAGTTGAATGACGTTGCTGGCGGGCTCGGGTGTGGCCACGGTGGGAGCTGAAGCTGCGGGCGTAGGGGGCAGCAGCAGATCGAGCAGACGTTCTTCCGCTGCGAGTTCTGCCTTGTCTTCCACCTCCTCAAGCTTCTCTTCGCGGACCATGTCGATCGCAATCTCCACAAGATCGCGCACGATGGATTCTACGTCTCGGCCGACATAGCCGACCTCGGTGAACTTGGACGCTTCGACCTTCAGGAACGGCGAGTTGGTAAGCTTTGCCAGACGCCGCGCGATCTCCGTTTTCCCAACACCGGTAGCGCCGATCATGATGATGTTCTTGGGCATGATCTCGTCTGCCAGTTCCGGCGTAAGCTTCTGGCGACGCATGCGGTTCCGCAGGGCAATAGCGACGGCGCGCTTGGCGGCCTTCTGTCCGACGACGTATTTATCCAGCTCGGCGACGATCTCGCGGGGCGTCATCACGTCGAGAGCAAGTGCCTGATCTTCTGCGGTTCCGGGTAAAAAGATTGCCATAAATTCCAACTCCTGGCTTTGAGCCTGCCTCCTGCCACGCAGGAGGATCGATGTATAGACGATAGAGCGAGCCAGCAACTACTTAAGGTGTCGTCTTCAGCTCTTCGATGGTGAAGTTCAGGTTGGTGTAGATGCAGATATCACCAGCGATCCTCATCGATTTTTCCGCGATCTCGCGTGCGGAAAGGTCCGTGTTTTCAAGCAGCGCCCGGCCAGCAGCCAGCGCGAAGCTCCCTCCGGAGCCGATGGCGCAGATGCCCTCATCGGGATCGATCACATCGCCGGTGCCGGAGAGCATCAGGGTCGTCTTCGTGTCGGCGACGATCAGCAGAGCCTCCAACTGACGCAGCATCTTGTCGGTACGCCAGTCTTTGGCCAGCTCCACTGCGGCCCGGCTCAGGTTCCCGGCGTACTGCTCCAGCTTCGATTCAAATCGCGAGAAGAGTGAGAACGCATCGGCGGTCGAACCCGCAAATCCGGCAAGAACCTTGTCCTGATAGAGCCGACGGATCTTCTTTGCCGAATGCTTCATCACCGTCGAGCCCATGGAGACCTGTCCGTCGGCGGCCATGACGACCGAATCGCCCCGGCGAACGCAAACCACGGTGGTGGACCGGATGCGGCGGCCTTCGCTGAGGTCCAGCGGATGGGCCGCCGAGCCAGGGAGAGTGTTGGCCGAAGAGCTTCGAGATAACGTATTTGCGCGATTTTTGCTCACATCTCAGTATATCGTCAGCCCGCAGGCGGCGACCGAAGCAGGTCCGGGAAGCCAGAAGCGAGACGGAGGGAGGAGGAAATGGCGCAAATGGTTCATTCGCAAGCGCCTCCACCTGGGCTATGCTTTGGCTATACAACCGTGCTGACAACTCTGCCAGACTATCTTTCGGTTCCCCTGCGCTCTCCTCGAGGCGCCGCTCTTGCGGCTGGGGCCGTCGCTGCCGTTGCCGGGGTGACGTGGTATCTCATTCGCCGGCGCCGCCCGACGCCGGAAGAGATCGAACGCGCCCGACGTAGCCTTCTCGCTGCTCAGGGACGGATTACGGACGGAAGCATTACCGACGCTCCCAGCGAGGGCGATCCTGCTGACGCTCCGAAGCTGATCGTGTACAACTATCGAATCGCAGGGGTAGCGTATGAGGCCGCTCAGGATGTCAGCGCCCTCAGCAATCTGGTGCGTGATATCCGAGCGGACCTTCCCATCCAGGTGCGTTACGAACCCCACAATCCAGCCAACAGCATTGTCGTCGCAGAGCAGTGGAGCGGCCTTCGCCTGGGGCCACACCACGACGACCCGCACACAGACTCGAACCCAAGCCATGCAGATTGACCCGCTGGTTGGATCGAACGGCTCGCGAAGCATACACTTTAGACATGCACATGGTCGCCACTCCCAACCGGCGGATGCAGCAGGTACTGAAGGCATCCATGGGGCTGACCTTCGCGTATGTTCTGGCGACGTTTTTCTTTGGTCTGAAAGCCCACTCGCTGGCCCTCATCTCCGAGGCCGGACACAATCTCAGTGACCTCCTCGCCATCGTGCTCTCGTACGTGGCCGTCTACTTCCAGAACCGTCCGGCGAACGACACGAAGACCTTTGGCTATCAGAGAGCCGGCGTGCTGGCGGCGTTCGTCAATGCAGTCACCCTTGTGGTGCTCTCCATCTGGATCTTCATCACCGCCATCGAGCGCCTGTATGCTCCCGTCGCCGTCCAGCCGAAGCTGATGATGATGGTTGCCGCAGGCGGCGTACTGATGAACGGAACCATCGCCACGCTCTTGTGGCGTTTCTCCGGCGATGTCAATATCCGCAGTGTCTTTATGCACATGCTGGGCGACACGCTCTCGACAGCCGCTGTCATTGCCGGCGGCGCGGCGATCCTGTTCACCCGGCTCAGCTGGGTCGACCCCGTGCTTTCGCTTCTGATCGCGCTGATGATTCTG
>DASTSJ010000016.1:0-10969 GCA_035760765.1 Edaphobacter sp.
TCATTCAGCTCATCGCGCACTCTACGCGATCCACGCTGATCGACTGCATCGCCGACTCGCTGTCGCAGGTAGACGGCGCCTTCTCGATCGTGATGATGACGCGTAACCGCATCTTCGCTGCGCGCGATCCTCATGGCTTCCGCCCACTTTCGATGGGGCGCATCCCCGGTATCGATGGCGCTCCCGATACCTTTGTGTTCGCGTCGGAGACCTGCGCGTTCGATCTGCTCCACGCCAAGTACGAACGCGACGTGAAGCCGGGCGAGCTGGTCATGGTTTCAGAAGACGGCGTCACGTCGGTCTTCTTCGACACCCATACCCGCCAGGCAAGCTGCATCTTTGAGCATGTCTACTTCGCACGCCCCGACTCCCGCATCTATGGGCGCTGGGTCCAGAAGAGCCGCGAAGAGATGGGCCGCCAGCTTGCACGCGAGTCGCACGTTGAAGCCGACCTGGTCGTTCCCGTTCCCGACTCCGGCGTCACTGCCGCACTGGGTTATGCGGCTGAATCCGGGATTCCGTTCAACTTCGGCCTGATCCGCAATCACTACGTTGGTCGCACCTTTATCCAGCCGGAGCAGCGCGTGCGCGACTTCGGGGTGCGCATGAAGCTGAACCCGATGCGCTCGCTGCTTGAGGGCAAGCGCGTCATCCTGATCGACGACTCCATCATTCGCGGAACCACCTCGCGCAAGATCGTCCGCATGGTGCGTGCGGCGGGAGCGACCGAGGTGCACATGCGCATCTCGTGTCCGCCGACGGTCTCGCCCTGCTTCTATGGTGTCGATACACCCAGCAAGAAAGACCTGATTGCAGCGAACCAGTCGATCGAAGAGATCTGCAAATTTATCGAGGCAGATTCGCTCGCGTACCTCTCGCTCGTCGGCCTGACCCACGCCTGCACCACGGGCGAACCGCTCAACGGCCTGGAGCCCGGTGACTTCTGCACCGCATGCTACACGGGCGATTATCCGACGCAGTGGGTGGACGTCGCTGACATTCTGCCGGCCACGACCTCCGTCTAGACCCATCCTTTACGATCTGTGTCCTTAGTAACAGAGCGGCTATGCGTTCACTGCTGGAACGCATAGCCGCACGGCGAAGCACTTCGCACAAAACCCTTCCTAGCTCTTCTTCTTTGGCACCTTCTTGCCTTCCTTGCGTGCCTCCGATAGACCGATCGCGATCGCCTGCTTGCGGCTGGTCACCTTTTTGCCGCTGCGTCCGCTTTTCAGCTTGCCGCGCTTCATCTCGTGCATCTCGCGCTTTACATCTTTACCGGCAGACGGGCTGTACTTTCTTGTGCTGGATTTCTTGCTCGATTTCTTTGCGGGACTTTTGCGCGACGTCGACCGAGTGGACTTGGTCGACTTCTTTGAAGCTGTCCGCTTCGATGCCGTTTTGCTCGCGCTTTTCTTTTTGGTCGTTCCTTTCCTGCTTGTGCTCTTCTTGCTCGAGGATTTCTTTGTGGACTTGCTGCTTGCCTTCTTGGTTGCCATAACTATCCTCCCGATATTTTTGAGAAGGCATCAGGCATCCTCAGAGTTGCATCCTGCGCATTGACTTTCCGCATCTCAGGCGGTTCTTCTTCGCCGGCGCCATAAGGCAATCGCGCCACCGATGAGCGACACCGCTACAGCAGCGACACGCAGAAGCATGCGATGAAGCCATGAGGATGTCCTCTCGAGCGATCCGCTCTGCCACGCCTGTTTCACGCGTATAAGATCGTCCGCCAGTCCAGGAATCGTAATGGCGTTCAGATCCTCTGTCGGCAACGAACCGAAGACGCGATCCGGAGCGGGCGCTGCACTACCTGTATCTTTTGCGATAGCCGAGAGCATCGCGTTGACCTCCGCATCACGCGGATCGTCGAAGAGTGCAACGTCTGCGGTATTGGGAAACAGGGTCGCATTGCCGGTCATCTTCTTCTCGATCGCTGCGACACCATCCTGACAGACACCGAGCGGATAGTATCCGCCGAAGGGCAGATTAGGTCGACGCAGATGCTGGTGCATGTAGGCCACGACCATTCTGCCCACAAGGCGCGTCACCTCGACCGCATCCTTGCCCGTGTAGGTGTGCGCGTGTCGGCCCAGCACCCATGCCTGATCGAGCGTATCCATCGTGCGGAACTCGCTCTTGCCATCGATGCCGAAGTACCAGCTCACATTCGCATTCACCTTCGGCCCGCGAATTTCCCACTCGTACTCCGCATGGCTGACCGGCACAAGGAGCGGCCTCTTTTCGCCGGGAATCTGGATCTGGGTATCGATCCAGAAGGGCATCATGACCTCCTGGCCTTTGAAGTGAAAGTGACCGAAGTTGGCGAAGTAGCGCGCGTCATAGACCTTGACGGTATGTCCTGATCGCATCAGTGCATCGATCAGCGCCTCGGGAGTTGTTGCGGTCTCGCCCGCAACCTTTGCGGAAAGCTCTGCTGTCCCGTTCAGCACATTCAGGCTCAGGCGGTTCAGCACATCGGCGACGCGCTGGCTCTCCGCATGCATCGGCGCAAGCGTAGGGTTGGGACCATCGCCGCGAACGACGCCTGCGCCCAGCTCGCTAACGATTCCTTCCGTCGTGAAGCCCGCAAGCGTCGAGGGTTGATCCAGATCGACCTGTCCGGCCTTCGCCAGGCTAAACTCTCCAAGGTCGATATAGCGCAGCACGCGCTCTGTCGTGATGTTGCCCTGGTCGAGCGGCCCAGCTTCGTTCTCTCCCTGAGCGTCACGGGAAGGAGCATCGTCCTTGCGCTTCTCAAAGTATCGTCCGGCAACTTTGACGGTGGGGTTGATCGCCTGCAGCGTCCAGCCGGGAAAGCGGTCGAGGCCATGCCAGTCCTTGCCCAGGATCAGCTCGCGCAGACGCTGAATCAATGCCGGGGACATCAGCGCAGGTCCCTGCTTTTCGCCGTTCAACTGCGCCAGCAGCACCTCGGTAAATCCGGGTGTCGCGGACAGCTCGCGCATCATCGCCGACAGAAGAATCGTATCCGGCGGCATCGGTCCTTCTGGCGCCACGTAGGTTGCGTCCCCCCTGCATCCCATCAGCGCACACGATACTACAGCTGCCGCAAATACCCGCACAGAGAAGAGGCCCGTTCGCATCCGGCCATTAAACCGCATGCAGCACGGGCCCGCTACTCAAACTCCGTTAGCTGTCCAGTTTTTTGACGACAAGCTCGTTCAGCAGCGCGGGATTCGCCTGTCCCTTTGATAGGCGCATCACCTGTCCGACGAAGAATGCTGAGACTGTCTTCTTGCCGCCGCGATACTGCTCCACCTGCTTCGGGTTGGCAGCGATGACCTCGTCGATCATCTTCTCGATCGCGCTCGCATCCGAGATCTGCTGAGGCTTGTCGCGCTCGTAGATCTCCGGGAAGTCCTTGTTCTCGCTGAAGCTCGAATCCAGAAGCTGCTTCAGCTGCTTGGAGCTGATCGTGCCATCCTCCATCAGGTCAGCAGCGAGCACCACGCCGTCCAGCGAGACCGGAGACTGCTCGTCGGTCAGCTCTGCAGCGCGCAGACGCATCGTGATCTCCGACAACAGAATGGAGGCCACGCGCCTGGGAGACTTCGCCTTCTTCGCCGCCGCCTCGAAGCGGTCAGCGAAGGCGCGCGTCGCCGTGATGGTGGCAGCGTCCTGCTCGTTGAGGCCATACTCCGCAATCATGCGGGCGCGCCGCGACTCCGGGAGCTCCGGAAGCATCCTGAAGATCTCTTCCTGCCACTCTTTGCTTACGACCAGTGCGGGGAGATCGGGTTCCGGGAAGTAGCGATAGTCGTGGGCCTGCTCCTTCGAGCGCATCGAGTAGGTTCGACCCTCGCCAGAGTTCCAGAGGCGCGACTCCTGCACGACGCGGCCGCCCTCTTCCAGCACGCCGATCTGGCGCTCAATCTCGTACTGCACCGCGGCGCGAATGAAGCGGAAGCTGTTGACGTTCTTGACCTCGGCCTTGGTTCCAAACTGCTTGGCGCCCTTCAGCATGACGCTGACGTTTGCGTCGCAGCGCAGCGAACCCTCTTCCATGTTGCAGTCGCTGACGCCGGTGTAGAGCAGAATCTCTTTGAGCCGCGTCAGGTACTCGAAGACCTCGTCCGGAGTGCGCAGGTCGGGCTCGCTGACGATCTCGACCAGCGGCGTTCCGCAGCGATTCAGGTCGATGTAGGTGCGGTTGATGGAATCGGCAAATCCGTCGTGCACGCTCTTGCCCGCGTCCTCTTCCATGTGCAGGCGAGTCACGCCGATCCGCTTGGTGATGGGTGCGCCGCTCTCGTCGAAGGCCGGAACCTCGATCCAGCCGTTCTCTGCGATCGGCTTGTCGAACTGCGAGATCTGGTAACCCTTGGGCGAATCCGGATAGAAGTAGTTCTTGCGAGCGAAGATGCTCGTCTCGCGAATCTCGCAGTTGATGGACTTTGCCGCGAGCACGGCATACTCCACCGCCTGCCGGTTGAGCACCGGCAGCGCTCCAGGCAGCCCCAGGCACGTCGGGCAGACGTGCGTGTTGGGCTCGCCGCCGTACTGGTTTACGCAGCCGCAGAAGGCCTTGGTCTTCGTAAGCAGCTGGACGTGAACCTCAAGGCCGATGACGGCCTGATACTTGGCGAGAATCTCCGGCGAGAGCGCAGTAGCAGTGGACATGGTCAAGTTCGATTCTACCAACTACACCGCTGGTGCAGTCTGCTGGTGCCATAGCTCGCTCTCAAGAGCAGACACTACGGCGTGGCAGTTTCCCTTTACTTCTCCGACGCCTTCCGGGCCGCCTCAAATTCGTCGCCCGGCAGCCACTCGATCATCTTCGGTGCCGAGATCGCCTCCCAGCCCAGCTCCATGCCGAAGCGCACCAGCTTGGCGTTGCCCTTGAAGTTCCAGTCGGCGTGGTAGTTGTCGGAGAAGTTGTGGTAATCGTGATCGACGAAATCCTTGTCCTTCGCGGCTCCCCAGGCCTCATCGTGGCCTTCAAACAGCTCGCCCTGATCGACCGAGAAGGCCGGTATTCCGACCCGTGAGAGCGAGAAGTGATCGGAGCGGTAGTAGCCGCCGGCCTCCGGATGAGCGTCGGGGACGATGCGCAGGTCGAAGCGCTTTGCCGTAGCCTCCACCGTGCGATGGAAGGTCGTGCGCTGCTCGCCGTTGAGGTTTACCTCCAGCGGAACCCCGATGGGCAAGATCATGTCGTAGTTGATGTCCAGCGCGATCTGCCCGGGAGACACGGGCGGATGCTGGCCGAGGTATTCAGACCCCAGCAGGCCCTGCTCCTCCGCGGCCACGGAGGCGAAGATGACGGAGTGCGGCGGCTTAATGCCGGAGGTCGCCCATGCGCGGGCCATCTCCAGCAGCATGCCGCAGCCGGTGGCGTTGTCCGCGGCTCCGTTGTAGATGTTGTCGCCGGCCATGCCGGGAACCATGCCCAGGTGATCGTAGTGTGCCGTGTACATTACAGCCTGGTCGGGCTTGTGCTCCGCGACGTTTCTTCCGGGAAGGATTCCAATGACATTCGGAGACTGGAAGCTGCGTACCTTGCTCTCGATGTGCGCTTCCAGATGCACCGGCAGCTCCTGTGCTTTGAAGCCGCGCCTGCCTGCGGCGGCCATCTCGGTGTCGAGATCGAGGTTTGCCGCCTTGAAGAGCGTTCGCGCAACCTCAAGCTGGATCCAGCTGGCAGCGGCAAGCTGCGGATCCTTGTTGTCGCGCAGGTACGTCTTCTCGCTGGTGTTGGAGTTCTTCACCACATCCCAGCCGTAGCTGGCGAGGTCGGTGCGATGGATGATGAGCGCGCCGACGGCTCCATGACGCGCAGCCTCTTCAAACTTGTAGGTCCATCGGCCGTAGTAGGTGAGTGCCTTGCCGCCGAAGAACTTCGGATCGTCGGATGGAGGATCGCCGACGATGCACAGGACGACCTTGTTCTTGACGTCAACGCCGGCATAGTCGTTCCAGCCGAACTCCGGCGCAACCACGCCATAGCCTACAAAGACGATGGGCGCGTTGATGTCGACCGACTCGGTCAGGCGGCGATTATTGACCGTGTAGTCGTCTCCAAACTTGAGGTCATAGCTGTGCAGCGTGATGTGCATGCCGCCATCCTTCGGCTTGTCCGGTACAAGCGAGAGATGTGTCTTGTCGGCAATCGTCTTCGTCCCAACGAAGTTCACCTGCTGGAGATAGGTGCCGTTGTCCCCGCCGGGCTTTAGCCCATAGGCTTCGAACTGCGATGCGATATAAGCTGCGGCAACTTCGCCCCCGTGCGTTCCGGGGCCACGTCCTTCCAGCAGATCATCGGAGAGAAACTTGACGTGCGCACGGATTCTTTCGGAGTTGACGTTCGCCTCTGCCGCCTTGACGGCCGGTGGAACGGACTGCGCCAGCGAGGCACCGGTGAGAACAAGAATGGAAAGTGCGGGGGAGAGTAAGCTCTTCACTTGCGGGCTCCTGGTGAACGCGACGATGACCTCAGTTTAGACGGCACGAGCGTGGGCATGGACGGCTTCGATTCGGTCACAGGCTCGTTCTCTTCATTCAGATCAGGAAGCTGCACGGGGCGGACCTCCATCACGTCCAGGCGCTGCAGAATCTTTCGCGCGAGGCCGGTCAGGGGAAGCGTGTGCAGGCGGCTCGTACGGACCCAGTGCAGATCGGACTTCGCAGCGGGAACGGCCCGCCGCAAGGCGCGATCGGCTGGGCCTTGAGGAGCGAACACCTGCACGTAGTAGTTGGTGTTGGTGATGGCATGGCGCAGGCGGAGCATCGGCTCGCGGCCTTCGACCACATCCAGCGGCAGGGGAGGAAGCTCGTACATGCCCGCCATCAGGCTGACGTCGTCGGCCCTACGTTCCAGCAAAACCTGCGTCACCGGACCGCGTTTGCGAAGCGAGAGCAGATGCGCGACCGGCCGGCTGCGCGGAGCGGCCCGCAGCAGCGTCACGTGCTCCCCGCGCGTCTTACACATTGAAAAAACGGGGCAGTTGAGGCACAACGGCGCCTTCGGCAGGCAGATGGTTGCGCCCAGCTCCATCATGGCCTGGTTATGGTCTCCCGCAGCGTTGGTCGTGCCTTCCACGCGGCGGCGCGGAACCAGAGCAGCTGCCTGGCGCATCAGGAAGGTGCGGCTAATCGTGCTGCCTTCCTCCGGCCGACCGAGCAACCGCAGAAGCACGCGCTCCACATTGCCATCGAGAACAGGCACGCTCTCACCGAAGGCGATACTGGCGATCGCAGCGCACGTGTATTCACCGATGCCAGGCAGCGTGCGCAGCTCCGCCGCAGTGCCGGGAAGAACGCCGCCTCTCTCTTCAATGATGAACTTGGCCGCCTTGTGGAGCATGCGTGCGCGTCGGTAGTAGCCTAGCCCCGACCATGCAGCCAGAACCTCCTCCTCCCTTGCCAGTGCAAGCGCAAGGATGGTCGGGAAGCGGCGAAGGAAGTCGTTGTAGTGCTCAATGACTGCGGCGACGCGCGTCTGCTGCAGCATCACCTCGGAGACCCATGTGCGATAAGGATCGCTTACGCCTCGCCAGGGAAGCTCACGGGCATGCAGGCGGTACCAGCTCATTAGGCGACGACGAAACAGAACCGGCTCGAGCTCTATATAGTCCGCCGATTCAGAAGATGTCTCCGGCTCGGAGAACACGTGGTGCTTTCGAGCATGCATGCCGGGACAGTCTATCGCCTCTTTGAGAGACGTACTATGGAGAAGTGATGCGATCTGATTCTTTCGCGCCTCCCAAGGTAACGAGACGAAAGCTTCTACAGTCCGGAGCAGCCGCAACCGCACTGCATATGAGTGGAGCGCTGGCATGGGCTGGTCAGACCGCCAAACCGGACGCTGGAAAAGAAGCCCGCTGGCAGGAGACATGGAAGTCCGCTCTCGTATGCCTGGCGGGAAACGTTCGCCACGTTCCCCGGTATGACCAGCCGGTCCTCTTTGAAGGCGCGGTCTACCCTGGCATATGGCAGGAGTGCGGACCACACGAGGGGCTGGTCTACGGGACGCTGGCAAAGTATGTCACCGAAGACAACCCGGCGAAGTCCCCGCTAACGGTGGCCCGCAACAACCACATGGCCTTTTTTGCACTCCAGCGCGAAGACGGGCAGCTGCCTGCCTCCATCAAGATGAGCGAGGCAGGGTACGGCCAAATCCAGATGGTCGTCCCGATTGCAGCCACGGCGTGGGAGCTCTCGCAACTGACCCACGACGAAGAGCTGCTGGCGACGGCCTACAAGGCATGCAGCCGGTGGGATGCATGGCTGCGCCGCTATCGCAACACGCGGGGCACTGGCCTGGTGGAGGGCTTCTGCACCTACGACACAGGCCACGACAACAGTCCGCGATGGAAGGGCGTACCGAACCGTTGCCCCGATGCGGATGCGAAGAAGTTCCCGAGTGGCGTGGGCGTGCCTCGCCTTTGCCCTGATCTCTCCGCAACGGTATACGGCGGCAGAGTAGCCCTAGCTTCGATGGCGAAGGCGCTGGGTAAAAATGATGAAGCCTCGCGCTGGCAGTCCGAGGCAGAAGAACTTCGCCTGCTCATCCTGTCGAAGCTGTACGACCCTGAGGACGCAGCGTTCTACGATCTCGATACAAATAACAAGTTCGTTCGGGTACGGTCGGACGTCATCAGCCGCGTGCTGGGTGAGCACGTCCTGAAGATGTCGAGCTCTCATGATCGCAGGATCTTCGACGAGGTCTGGACCAGGCAGATCCACAATCCCAAGGCGTTCTGGGCACCCTACCCTCTTACCTCCATCGCGATGGACGACCCCACTTTTGTCAGACCAATTCCACGTAACAGCTGGGGCGGAGCGACGCAGGCGCTTACGGCACTGCGTGCACCGCGCTGGATGGAGTACTACGGCAAAGGCGCGGCCCTTACGGAGATGATGCACCGGTGGTGCGAAGCCATCATGCGGCACATCGAGTTCCGCCAGCAGATGGATCCGTGGACAGGCGACTTCACCCAGGCCGATCCCAGCGGATACTCTCCCGCTGCATTGACGTTTCTGGAGTTTGCACGAAGGCTGGGGCATGCTCCAGCCCATTAGCATAGGCCAATTGCCAGTTGCTGCCCGCTGGGTGGCTGAAGATGCTTGGTTTCACACTCTATTTGGAGAAGATATGACGCAATCGATGAGATGGAAGGCACTCGGATTTCTTCTGTTCTGCCTGGTGTCGTTTGGCTACGCGGACGCACAGGGAACCGTGCCGACGTTTGCCGATCACAGCGGCGGCAAGCAATACACGCTTATGGGGACAGATCCCGCCAAGGGTGCTACTACTACCATCCCGACCGTGCTTGCGCCAGTGACGCTGTCGTTCGAATCGAAGAAGGTCGCGGGCAAGCCTTTCGCGCTCGATGCGGGCAAGGATGTTCCCGCGCTGCTGCGCTCTCCCATCTTTGCGCGCTTCAAACTCGGCTCTGAGACGACGCAGTACGCGGACGCCATGCTGCGCTCCACCTTCCCCAACGCAAAGCAGTGGCACACGCTGCTCGGCAAGCCGGAGATCAAGCCCATCAAGGTGACCATCCCGGTCGGCTACGGTTACGTGCTTACATCGAAGTCCACCGGCAAGGTAGCTGCCGTGGTCGATCTCGAGTTCCTCCAGAAGGAGATCTTCAAGCAGCTTCCGAAGCAGGACGGAAAGCTGGTCTTCGCAGTCACGCACAACACGACGTTCTACGCGATGGGTGACGCTACGGTCTGCTGCTCCTGGGGAACCCACGGTGTGGACCGAGCGACCGGCAACTCCTTCGTGCTGGCCAGCTATCTCGGCAACCCGCCTGTCCCCATCAGCGATAAGGACGTGCAACCGCTCACCCAGCAGCTCGCGGAGTTCGTCAACGATCCCCACTTCGATCCTCTCTACCAGCATGAGCTGTACGAGCAGCATCTGAACCCGGCATCTGCCCCGGGCAACGCTGTCAGCTGGATGAGGCCGGCCTGGATGCATCCGGGCGATGGCGGCCCCTGCGGAGGCAATCGCATCGCTTCAACCTACTTTCAGCTGCAGCCGACCGATACGAACCTGAAGAACAACTTCCCCGCCTCGGAGCCCTATGCCGTCGGCAGCGGAAGCTCTGCCTATCACGTACAAAACGTCGCCCTGATGTCGTGGTACGCCGGGTCATCGGAGACCATGGGGAAGACCTACAGCTTTCCCGACGCAAAGATTCTTACGGAAGCCGCACATCCCTGCCCCGCAAGACGCCGGGGAGGCTCCGCGACGACACCGACTGTGGCGGCTATCCAGCCTCCAGCGACCGACAACGGCCACAGGCTGATCGGCTACTGGTCGGGCTACGCCGGCGCCAGCGGAACCTTCGCACTGCGTGATGTCTCGCCCCAGTGGGATTACGTCCTCGTAGCCTTTGCCACGCCGGACAAGAATGGTCCCGAGGGAACCCTGAAATTCCACACTCCCACCGGAATGGACCCCGCCACCTTCAAGGCTGACATCCAGTACCTGAAGAGCAAGGGTAAGAAGGTCATGATCTCGCTCGGTGGAGGCGGAGAGCACTTCACCCTTGCCAATCGCGCCAGCATCCCGAACTATGTCTCGTCGGTGACGAAGATCGTCGAGGAGTACGGCTTCGACGGAATCGACATCGACTTCGAGAGCCCCTCGCTCTCGATCGATCCCGGTGACACCGACTATCGACACCCGACGACGCCTTCCATCGTCAACCTGATCACGGCGCTCCGTCAGCTTCACGATCACTTCGGGCCGAAGTTCATGATCAGCCTCGTGCCTGAGGGAACCCAGATTCCTGCTGGCTATCCCAGCTACGGTGGCCAGTTCGGCTCGTACCTGGCGATCACCTATGCGATTCGCGACATCCTTACCTTCATCGACGTGCAGGACTACAACACGCCGCCGCTGCAGGGGCTCGATGGTGAGATCTACCAGGCCGGCAACGTCGACTACCACGCCGCGATGACCGAGCTTCTGCTGCACGGCTTCAACGTT
>DASTSJ010000017.1:0-10153 GCA_035760765.1 Edaphobacter sp.
TCATCAGCCGGTCAAGTCTGGGCAAGGTGGATGTGACCTCCTCGAGCAGTCGTTGCCCTTTGGGAGTCGGTTCGTAGCCGCTCGCAGTCCGGATTAGAAGGTCGTCGTGAAACATGTCGCGCAGCCTCTTCAGCGAGCGGCTCACGGCAGGCTGGCTAAGCAGGAGCCTGGCGGCAGCCCGCGTGATGTTGCGCTCTTCAGCCAGAACGGCGAAGACCACCAGAAGGTTCAGGTCTGCTTGGCGGAGATGCGCTATACGCATAGTGGATATCGATATTATGCATTGGAAATATGGCGCCGCAGGCCTCATTCTCGACTGTGTAAGGGCAGCACGCCAAAGCCCAACGGAGAAGAGAGCATGAAAAAAGTAGCCATTGTCACGGGATCCTCGCGAGGGATCGGAAGAGAGATCGCCGAAAGGCTGGCGGCCGACGGCTTTGCAGTCGTGGTGAATTACGTGAGCAACGCCGCAGAGGCAGATCACGTCGTCTCAGGAATCGCAGCACGGGGCGGAGTGGCACTGGCTGTGCAGGCGGATGTCAGCGAGCCCGAGCAAGTGGAGCGGCTCTTCGCGCAGACCGTCGAACGCTTCGGTGCGGTGGATGTGGTTGTGCAGAACTCCGGAATCATGCCGCTGTCTCCAATCGGCAAGGGTGATGTGGACACGTTCGACAAGACCATCAAGATAAACCTGCGGGGCACCTTTCTCGTTCTGGCGAAGGCTGCTCAACACATCTCGTCTGGTGGACGCATTATTGCGTTTTCCAGCAGCGTGCTGACGCGGGGCTTCCCCACATACGGCGCGTACATCGCGTCCAAAGCAGGGGTTGAGGGTCTGGTTCACGTCCTGGCGAATGAACTGCGGGGACGCAACGTAACGGTGAACGCAGTCGCTCCCGGACCGGTCGCCACCGAGCTGTTTTTGAAAGGCAAGACCGAAGAACAGATTGCGGGCTTTGCTAAGGCGTCTCCGCTTGAGCGACTGGGACAGCCTTCAGACATTGCGGGCGTTGTCTCTTTCCTCGCAGGGCCGGACGGCGGGTGGATCAACTCGCAGGTGCTGCTTGCCAATGGCGGCTTCGCGTATTGAGCGACACGAAACAAGTAAAGCAACGGAGAGGAGATCAGAGATGAAGTACGTGATTCTGATAACCGGAGCGTCCAGCGGCTTTGGCGCACTGACAGCGCGCCGGCTGGCGGAGGCCGGTCACACGGTGTATGCGACGATGCGGGATACAAACGGCCGAAACGCTGCGCAGGTTGAGGAGGCGCGCCGGTTTGCAGCAGAGAAGAAGGCCGATTTGCGCACTGCAGAGTTGGACGTGAGCAGCCAGAAATCTGCCGAACGAGCCGTAGAGCAGGTCCTGAAGGAGAGCGGACAACTGGACATCGTGGTTCACAATGCGGGTCACATGGTGTTCGGACCTGCAGAGGCGTTCACGCCGGAGCAGTTGGCGGAGATGTACGACATCAACGTTGTCAGTACTCAACGAATCAATCGTGCGGTGCTCCCGGTGCTGCGTAAGCAGGGACAGGCACTTCTGATCTGGGTGGGCAGCAGCAGCACGCGCGGAGGGAGTCCGCCGTATCTGGCACCGTACTTCGCCGCCAAAGCGGGGATGGATGCGATGGCGGTAAGCTACGCAGGCGAGCTGGCGCGGTGGAACATCGAGACCAGCATCATCATTCCAGGTGCCTACACGTCCGGCACGAATCATTTCGCGCATTCCGGCAAGCCGTCCGACGAGGCTTGCGTCGCTTCGCAACATGGGACCGGCCGATCTGTTAAGACCCGCCAAAGCTCACGCTGGCATCGCCTCTCAGTCTTGAGCAGGACTGAGGCGAGCACTTGCGTTTCACTCCGCGCTAGACTTGCCGTAAAGGGAGGTTTCGGCGAATGCGCGTTTTTGGGAAAGTGGCTCTTCCAGCTATCGTGTTGGCCTTCGGCGTGACTGCCGGCGGCGCCCAGAGTCTTTCCGGTGCGAAGCTTGTTGGTGCGTTGCAACACGGCGGATACGTCATCGTCATGCGTCATGCCCACTCCCCCATTCAGCCACCCGACAAGAGCGCGGCTGAATCCGGCAACACGAAGGGCGAGCGCCAACTGGATGATCGCGGCAAAGCGGATGCGAAGGAGATGGGCGATGCGTTGCGGCGTTTGAAGATTCCCATCGGCGAGGTGCTTTCCAGCCCGACCTATCGGGCCCAGGAGACGGCCCGCTACGCGAAGTTGCCCGAACCCCGTGCGGTGCCTGAACTGGGGGAGAACGGGGCCAGCATGCAGGGCGTTACGACGGAGCAGGCAGAGTGGCTGCGTCGACGCGTGAAGGAGTTTCCCAAGGGGACGAATACGCTCCTCGTAACGCATTCCCCGAACCTGAAGGCGGCGTTTCCGCAGGAGGCGAGCGATCTGGCGGATGGCGAAGCCCTCATCTTCGGTCCTGACGGAAGAGGCGGTGCGGCCCTGATCGGCCGCGTCAAGATCGAAGACTGGAACAAGCTGTAAGCGATCTTCGAACATCCCTCCTACCGGAGTCTTTCCGAGTCTGAAGGCATGGTCTTTTACAAACCGATCCACGGCGGCGTGTTATCGTAGTCCGACACTTGACCGGGCCGGTTTTCGCAGGGAGCCCGCCGTCCAATCGCATGACTCGTTTTGTCTTCCTCGCCCTGATGTTGTTTGTGATGGTTCCTGCCGTGCTTCACGCGCAGGGCCCCCCGTACCAGACGGATGATCCTGTGCCCGTCGATTTCAAGCACTACGAGTTCTATATCTTCGGGACGGCGTCCGGAACTCCGGTGGAGATGGACTCGTCGGGACCGTCCTTCGAATTCAATTGGGGCGCGGCTCCCCGGTTGCAGATTCATGCGATTCTTCCCTTTGGTTCTATTCACCCGTCCAATAGCCCTGTTTACGCGCCGAACTCCGGAGTAGGACCGAGTGCATTCGGGTTGACGGACATGGAACTTGGCGCCAAGGTCGCCATGATCAAGGAATCGGCGCACGTTCCCCAGATTGGAACGTTTGTGATGTTCGAGCTTCCAACCGGCAACGCCGACCGCGGTCTTGGTATCGGCAAGGCCTACTACAAACTGCCGATATGGCTGCAGAAGAACGAAGGCAAGTGGCTCTTCGACGGCGGTGTCGGATACCAGGTGGTTCCTCAGGACGGTTTCAAGAACTTCGTCTACACGGGCTGGCTTGTGAAACGAAAGATCAACGAGAGGCTCGAACTTGGCACTGAGGTCTTTGCGCACGGAGGCGAAGGAACCGCACCACCCCAGATAGAGTCGTCAACGATGATCGATATCGGGGGCTACTATCACTTCAAGAACCATCCGGGAGAGCAGTTCCTGTTCGCCTATGGACATTCCGTAGCGGGGCAGACAGAGAACTACGCGTATGTAGGGATGTACTGGACCTGGGGCAAGGACGACCAAAAGCCCGATCAGGCGAGTCGCTGGTTTGACAGGCCCGGCATTGGTACGGGTTACTGATAAAAGGACGAGGAGAGCAGGGCTGATGGAGATTACGTCTCGAGAGTTATGGACGTTGGTGCATGGAATGGGGTTCGGCGTTCTGTACCTGATGGCATGCACCGGCGCCCTGGTGGAACTGTACCGTCGGTTCCTGGTCCCGTCGCAGCCGCAGCCAACCGGTCACCGATTTCTGGAGGTCTACCTGATCGTGATGGCCGTCCTGGGTTGGCTTTCCGTGCTGACCGGGACCTATATCGTCTATCCGTGGTATCGAGCCACCCCACCTGCAGGCACTGTGGACCTGTCAGGATTTCCTCAGAAGCTGCTGATGGCCAGCCCCACCACGATTGAGTGGCACTCGATGGGAATGGAATGGAAGGAGCACGTCGCCTGGTTTGTCCCCATCACGATCACGATGGCCGCCGTAGTTGTGGCGCGATACAAGAATGATCTTCGGAACCACCCGAAGTTGAGGTTTGCTGTCCTGGGTGCTGTTCTCTTCTCTTTCGCTTCTGCCGGTCTTGCCGGTTTCTGGGGCGCGATGATCGACAAGGCTGCGCCAGTGGAAGGTGGACAAACGATCAGAGTGATGGGAGGAACGGCTCGATGACGACCAGGGCACTTCGTAACGAAGGCCAACCGGAGAGCCTGCCGAACGGGCCAGGCGCAGCCGCCGTTCTGTCGATGGGCGTAGGTTCGCTGTCGATGGCGGTGCTCGCGATCGCCGCGGACCATTCTCCCGCGTTCAAGAAGATGATGATCTTCTACACCCCGACGGGCCCGCTTTCCGGTGTGACCACGACGGCGATTGTCGTTTGGATGGTGTGCTGGATCGTGCTCGATGTCGCCTGGAAACGGCAGAACGTAAGCGGAAGTATGGTGCACGTCGGCCTGTATCTGCTCGCGATCGGGTTCATCCTGATGTTTCCTCCGGTCGGCGATCTCTTCTGAGGCGGACCGGGGGCACGGAATGAGGGCGACGTCGAAGACGAAAGCTTTTGGTGAGCAATCTGTCGGTTGCTTGAAGAGAAGCCGACTTGTGAGGATCTACATCGTTACGCGGTTGGAATGGATCGCTTCTATAGAATGCAGTTCATGCAATCAGGCAACTAGGTGACGAGAGCGTACTGATGACCCTATCCCGTTCGCGTTCTGTGGCGTATTTCTTGATCGTTCTTGCAACGCTGCTGCCTCTGACCTACGTCGGCTGCCATGCCTTTCCTGAGTCAACGTTCCAGCTGGAAAGGGCTTCGCGGCTCCCACGGTGGCTTGCCTTACCTGCAGGTTTCGCACCAGAGGATGTCTCCGTGACAATGAGTTACTACAGCTTCCCTTGGGGAAGCAGAGCAGGATTCGTTATGCAGGACCATGCGAAGCACACTCTGCGAAGTGCAGAAGGGAGCGAGGGTTGCGGATATTGGTCTTTGAAGGACCCCTTCAGAAACGGAGCACCATTTAGCTACCCGGCATACACCGCGGTTACGGTGGATGGCGTAACTGAGATCATGATGCATAAAAAGATGGAACCGTTTTTCAGTGTCACAGACGACCCAGCGGTATGGAAGCAATTCGAGTCTGTTTGCGGGAGAGTCACCAAGTCCCGATAAACGCTGTTCTCGGAACCAATATGATTGGGCCGTTTGGGGAGTGCTTTTGCGTGCAGTTTTACAGATGTCCGGAATGCGAAAGGCGGTAAGAGTGTTGCGGGTCCTAGCCAGTTAGTGGCGTCGGGCCCGCAACATTGCGAGCTTACATTTTTCCTGCTTGGTTAGGGCTTTCCTTTCGCTACATTGATCCGCTTGGCGTCCCCACTCTCCAGCGCACCGTTATCTACATAGAGCATCATGGCCTCTTCGCCATCCTGGACAAGAACGAAATACAGGTCTGACTGGACGCCTGATGTAAATCGCAGATGCGTCGTGCCGGTGCAATCCGCGTTGAGCTGGTATGTGCCATTGAACGACGCGTCCGAGACCAGCCCTGCGACGCTCTGCTTTCCTGACCCGGTGATGTTGCCACCGCCGTCAGATGTTAAGACTCCCGCGACGATGTAGCCCACACCGCGCGCAAGGTTGGTTCCCTTCAGGGTGAATCCGTACGTGCCCTTGAGGTCTTGAAGCTTGCATGATTGATTCGGCTGGCCGAATGCGGGGCTTGCGTAAAACATTCCGCAGGATGCCAGTGCAAGGATGAGCCGACCTAATTTGGGTGAGATAGTGCCTCCTAGAGATGTACAGCGATTCCATCTAAGAGGTATTGGATGCGGTTTTTCGGGCTTAGAACGTATCGTGAGTTTTGCTGAGGATGACTCCTCATCCACGTCGAACACGATCCCCTCGCAGCCCGCAGGCATTAGGGTCAAACAGTACGCTTGGTCGAGCGGAGATACGGCGGAGCTATCTCCTGGGACGCTCCAGGAATCCACGCCCGGCGAGGATCGCGGGTGTAGCTTTTTCGATGCGAGCCACTCGGGTCGGGACCTGTTTCGCGCCAGCGAAGTGGTAGAGGTATCCACGCTGACGCCCCGGCGTCAATGCATGGAACGCCTTCCTGAACTGCGGATCGCTCTGGAACTTTGCCTTTAACTCTTCAGGCACCGGGAAGTCTTCCGTCTTCTTTTTCTCTACGCGCAGCCCCGCCTTCTCTATGGCAATCGCTTCACGCACGTAAGCTCTGATGGTCGCAGCCCTGGAGAGGATCTCGCTGGCATTGGCAAACTTCATCACTCGGCCCGCCTGCGTCTGCCCCAACTGCACCAGAAGTTCCTTTGGATCCTTCAGCAACGCTCCCTGGAAGAATCCCAACGCAAAGAACTCCTTGAAGCCTTGCAGGATGACGATATTCTTTCCGTTCACCGTGTAGGTGGGCTTTCCCCACTTGCACTCTTCCTTCATGGCGAACTCGGCGAGCAACCGTCGCATCTCCTCTATCTCTTCTGTCCACCGCTCTCGATAAGCCATCTTCATCGCAGCACCATTCCGTTCGTTTCAGACAATGGTAATCGGCAACCCGGCAGTTGTTGTATGGTGCCTCGAACGTCGCGTTGAGGGGGAGAAAAAAGCAAGCGAGTCGGCTTCTCGAAGGGCGCACGACTTCCAGTCGCAGTTGCCTGGGAGAGTACGGACATCGGCGCGGCCATACCTGCCATCTGAGTCAAGGTAAGTAAAGTTGCGCATTTGTCACTTATGAATGACTTTGTAGTCCAGATCGAGCACTTATGACCGCTGGCATAGGGGTCGCGGTTCGGCCTTCCAGGGCCACGCTCCTCTAGAATTGTGCATGGAGCCGCGAAATGGTTGAAGAGCAGCACGGCGATCAGGCGGAAGAGACACTACGCAGAAGTGAAAAGCGGTATCGGGCCGTCTTTGAATCGGTAGAAGAGGGTGTTTGCATTCTAGAACGCCTGCCGCTTCGCCCAAACGGACAGCGCGACTATCGCTACGTCGCTATGAACTTCGCGATGCAGCGGATGTTCGGCATCGCCGACCTTACAGGACAATCGGTCCGTGACAACTTCCCGAACGAGGTTGAGGCCTGGTACGACGACTACGACTACGTGCTTGAAACAGGCAAGTCCATCCGGTTCGAGCGGGAATCGGTTCCCCAGCGCAAGTACCTGGAGATGTTTATCGCGCGCATGGAGGATGGAGACAGTAATGCGCTGCTTGTCGTGCTTCAGGACATTACTGCGCGCAAGCAGGCAGAGGCCATCCTGCGTGAGAACGAACAAAGCCAGGCATTTCTTCTGCGCTTCAGCGACACCATTCGAACGTTGAAGGAAGCGGATGCGATCGCGACCACGGCCACGCGCATGGTGGCGGAGCATTTTCAGGTGGATCGCTGTTTCATCTCTCGTATTTCCCGTTCGCAAGGCAAGGCCTGGATTGAGCATGAGACTTGCAGGCCGGGCCTGGTCTCGATCGAAGGCGAAGTGGACCTCGCAGATTTCCCGGAGACGATGCGGATTGCTGAGACCATGACCCTGATCTCTCATGATGTGCCGTCTGACCCGGCGCTGACCGAGCGAGACAAGAGTTCATTTGGGGCCCTGGAGATCGGAGCGTTCGTCGCTGCAGTTCTGCGCGAAGGCGAGCGCAACTACATCTGGGACCTCGTGATCGCGAGCAGCAAGCCCCGCAGCTGGTCTCCCGCCACGGTATCTCTTCTGGATGAGCTCGCAGAACGTACATGGCGCGCGATCGAACAGGCAGGCACCGAGAAGGTGCTGCTGCAGACCGAGAAACTCGCCGCGGTCGGCAGGCTCGCCGCCTCGATCGCGCACGAGATCAACAATCCACTGGAATCGGTCATGAACCTGCTGTACCTGGCCAATGGAAGCGATAGTGTGGCTGAAATTCGCGGGTATCTGGAGATTGCGGACAGTGAACTGCGACGTGTCGCCGCCATCACCAATCAGACACTTCGCTTCTACCGGCAGTCCACGGAAGCACGAGAGGTCACCTGTGACGACCTCTTTGAGAGCGTCCTTACGATTCATCACGGCAGATTGAAGAACGCACGAGTCATCGTCGAAAAGCGAAAACGTGCAAAGCGGGCTGTTCGATGTTTCGACGGCGAGATCCGACAGGTTCTGAACAACCTGGTCGGCAACGCCATCGATGCCATGTCTCCGAAGGGCGGCCGCCTTATCCTTCGCAGCCGTGACGGAAGGGATTGGAAGACCGATCGCAAGGGTATTGTGCTGACGGTCGCCGATACCGGAACAGGAATCTCACCGCAGACGCTGCAGCGATTATTCGAAGCGTTCTACACGACCAAGGGTATTGGCGGAACCGGGCTGGGGCTCTGGGTGAGCGAGGAGATTGTCTCGCGGCATGGCGGAAAGCTGCGCGTACGAAGCTCGCAAAAAGAAGGACGCAGAGGGTCCGTCTTCACGGTCTTTCTGCCGTATAACGCCGTGGCGCGTGTATGAACAAGCGTAAACGCGTTGCCGCAGGCAGTCACAGCGCGTCGCGAAATCCTTCTTTCCAGCTGCTCCACTTTGGTGTCCACTGCAGCTCCTTGCGAGCCTTGGCGTTCGATACGCCGCGGATGTCGTTCATCATGGCGACGACGTGCTCGCCGATGAGCATCTTGGCAAGCCAATTAGGGACGTGCCGCGGTGCCGGTGCTCCGACGCACTGCGCGAGATAGGGAAGCCAATCCATCACCGGCGCCGGGTCCTCGTCGACGATGTTGTAGATGCCGTGCTGCGCCTGGGTCAGTGCAGCGATGGTGGCGGTCGCCGCGTCGTGCAGGTGGATAAAGGAAAAGACCCCGGTGCCCTGGCCGACGATGGGAACCTTGCGATGGCGGATGTCTTCGACCATGCTCCCGTCTTTAGCGATGGAGCTGTGCGGGCCGTAGAAGGGGCCGTAACGCAGCACGATCCCGTTGAAGCCTTTTTCGCGCAGCACGATATGCTCCATCATCTCGAGCGCGTCGAAGGTGGTCTTCATCTGCGGTGCGGGATTGGGATCCAGATCGTCTTCTTCGGTCTTGAGGGTGATGCCGCGGCGGGCGTAGGGCCAACCAGCAAAGCTTTGAGAGAGGAAGCGCTCCACGCCGACGCGAACCGCGGCACTGCTCAGGTTGCGGGTGCCTTCGGTGCGCAGACGATTGGTCGCCGCAAAGTCGCGCTCGAAGTGGCGAAGGTCGAGTCGCTTCGGAATCGCGGTGAGCTGGTTGATGACCGCCTGTGGCCGGATCTCGTCAAAGTGCGCAGCAACGGCCTGTCCGTCGAAGGCGTCGACGACCACGGGAGTAGCGCCGAGCGATTGGACCAGATCGCGATGGGCGGGATTGCGGAACAGCCCGAAGACCTCGTGGTGCTGCTCGACGAGCAGAGGGATGAGGGTTCGACCGAGAGCGCCAGACGCACCTGCCAGAAGAATTCTCATGCGCGCTATTTTTGCACGGACAGGGTTACAGAGTTGGGCTGAACGCAACGATTCTCAACAATCACTTTGCGGTGCTTCTCCATTGCATTCGCGCCTGCTCGCGGGAGCCTGCCCTTGGCCCGAACTTCCAGATTGTTGAAACAACACTGGATGGGCCTACATGCTCTAACCAACTGAGGGCAGCATGACCACAGCGAGAGATCAGTACGATTTGGAACGTTTTTTGACGGCGCAGCAGGGTGTCTATGACCGTGCGTGCGCCGAGCTTCGCGCCGGAGAGAAGCAGAGCCACTGGATGTGGTTCATCTTCCCGCAGATTCGCGGGCTGGGATCGAGCGAGATGGCACAGCGCTATGCGATCTCGTCGCTCGAGGAGGCGCACGCGTACCTGGAGCATCCTGTGCTGGGGCAGCGCCTGCGTGACTGCACGGCGATCGTGCTGCGCGTTGAGAGGCGCAGTGCGCAGGAGATCTTCGGGTATCCGGATTACCTGAAGTTCCACTCCAGCATGACCTTGTTTGCGCAGGCGGCGACGATCTCTGAGGAGGACCTGGTGTTCAGTCAGGCGCTGGATAAATATTTTTCAGGACGGGAAGACGCGGCGACGATGGAAAGGCTCTAAGGAGCAAAGGGCCCTTGTACGAAACGGATGCCGATGCTCGATACGACGAAGTGTGTACTCTCAGTTGCAGTTCTTGGTCTCGTGTTGAACCTCACCAGCGGATGCGGAAAGCGTGAAGAGGCGAAGGCCACCCCCGCACCCGCCAAAGCTC
>DASTSJ010000018.1:0-8123 GCA_035760765.1 Edaphobacter sp.
AGCCGCCTCCGCCGCCTACCTCCCACTGGTGGGAGTAGGTGTCCTGAATGGCCCGCTCGATGCGGGCTCTGCGATTCGCATTCGTCTCACGCCTGCGCGAAAACTGGGCCTGAAGTGGAGCCGCCCCGCCTGCAACGAACACGGCGGCCAGGGCGGCTGCCGCACACTTCACACTAAACCTGAAACCGAACATCAACGATTACTCCTGCACTTGCTGGGCTCTTGCTATGGTGGAACCTGCGGCGCGCCGCCGGAAGTCGAACTGCGGCCAACTCTTATTAGAACATCCGCGGCATCCGTCTGAGGAAAAGAGCTACTATCCTGTCAGGTTTTAGAGAAAGGAATCTTCAATTATGGCGAAAAAAGGGAGCAGTGGAGGCGTTGGAAAGCTGTTTCTGGGCTTTGTTTTGGGGATTCTTGCGGTTGTGGCTGTCGGGTATGCCTACCTCAGCTTCGGCAATCTTCCGGTCGCCGTCGCGGACACGCCGTTCCTCTTGGAAAAACAGATTGTGCGTATTCCGCTGCACAACCGGATCATGAGGGAGAAGAAGGATCCTCCGTTTGGAACCAGCGAAGACGTCTTTGAGGCAGGGGCGAAGATCTATCAGGCTCAGTGCGCACAGTGCCACGGCACACCCGGTCATGACGTGGCCTATGCCCGCTATATGTACCCATCGGCGCCTCAGCTTTGGAAGAAGCACGGAAAGAAGGGAGTCGTCGGGGTAAGCGATGACGAACCGGGCGAGACCTACTGGAGAGTTGCCAATGGAATCCGCCTGACAGGAATGCCCGCATTCAAACACGTGTTGTCCGATACGGAGATGTGGCAGGTCAGCCTGCTGCTGAAGAATGCGGACAAGGAGATGCCGGATCCCGTCAACAATATCCTGCAGGGCAAGTAGGCGCGAGCGGATAACGGCCAAGACCTCCAGGGCAAAAAGATGCGGTTCAGAACAGGTCTGAACCGCATGATCTCCATACAGATCAGAGCTAGTGAAAGTTGTAAGTGACCCCGGTAACAAACTGCAGACTGTTCTTGTTGTATCCAAGGGCCGGATTGTTGAGGTAGTTGTCCAGCAGATTCACGCTCAGGCTGAAGCGGTGATAGACAGGAAGAGCCAGGCCGAGCGATCCGACCGCCGACCAGGCGTTCGTGTTGTTCCACGACTGGATGTAGGTTCCACTGTGGGTGAGCTGGATCTTGCCGGGAAGCGCACGCTTATAAGCTTCCCCAAAGGTTGAGCCGATCAGGTTCTGATCCGGCGTGAGCGGAAGCTGGGCGGCCGGAGGAGTGGGCTGCACCGGCTGAATGAACTTCTGTTGCTCGTAGTGCAGGTCGCCCTTCACATCGAACTGTTGCACAGCGGTCTTTAGGACGGTGTAGCCGGCGCCACCACCGTAGATCTGCTGAAAATTCAGGCCTTGGGCGAAGTTGTGATCGTAGGACAGGTTCCCCAGCACGTAAAAGCGGGGGCCGAAGTACTTGTCGTGCTCAAAGTCGGTATGGAAGATGCTGGTCTTCGCTTCTGATGCCGGCAGGTTGCCGGGATTGGGCACAACCGGCTGTGTCAGCTTGCCGTAGGTCTCGAGCAGATTGAAGGTGGTACGGGTACGAGGGGGCAGGTAGGCCACCGAAGGAATGTCGCGGAAGAGATTGAGAGCCGCGGTATACGTCTGCCCATACGAGGTGGACTGCAGCACCGTGGCCCCGCCAGTGACAGCACCGTCCCACCCGCGGAAGAAGCCGGGATGGCCGTTCAGCTCCCTGTTGTACGTGGTCCCGTCGACGATATAGCCAACATCTTTGGCGGCAGTCGTCTCTGTATTTCCACTGGGTGTCGTCTGGATGACTGCCCCGTTCTGGACCGCGACGGCTTCGGCCTGCTTCGGCGTGCTGGTCACTTTTTCATCTTTGCGGAGAACGACAAAGTTGCTGCTGGACTTCAGCTCTTTCACCTTGCTCATAGGAATGGTGACTTCGCCGACCGCATCGCTCTTAAACACGATGCTGTCGCCCACGCCCCGCTCCAGCTTTCCGGTCAGTTGGTCGCCGTTGTTGAAGATGACGACATCCGCCGAGGGCGCGGCGGCTTTGTCCTGTGCCGAGAGCGTCAGAGGAAAGAACATTGCGACCAGCCCTGCGAGCATCAGCTTGCAAAAGAGGGGTGTACGATACGCCAGGCGCAGAGGTGCTGTCTCCAAAACTAAGTCTCTCTTCATTCATTCCTGCTTCGTTCGTGGATTTTGTCAGGTCGTGGGCCCACGGGCCCAATAACTCTTTTGATTAGAGTCAGTTTAGCCGTAAGGGGTTGCTGCCACTGGTTGTAGGCGACGGCCGATGCAGGTGCGATCCGTACGAAATTTTTATTCCTGAAACGATCGGTTCGCAGGGGAACGCGGATGCTTTCGCTCGGCCTTCGTTGCATTTTTTTAGGTAAAAGCTCTTGCCAACCGTTATTCAATCGGCTTAGTATCCGTTTCGGCTTCGGTACAGTGCGCTTATCGCGCAGGGTGCAGGAGGCGAAAGTGTCGTACATGAATAACTCTTCTCAACCTTTCGTTTCAGTTGAACTCCATAACCGACTGCCTGCTGGGGCGGTATAGCCCCTGTTCGCACTAAGGGAAGGTAAAAAACGATGGCATGGTACGCCTATTGCATTGCAGAGAGACAGGCCTTTCCGGAGCTTTGTCGGCATCGTCGCCCGATGCCGCTGACCGGAGTTACGGGTCTGTTTGGAAATCAGACGTTTCTCTTTCCAGCCAGCGATCTTGCTGTAATCGTCTCCGAGCATAATGTCGAAGACAGTGCGCGGATGGATCAGCAATGTCAGAAAGATCACGCACGCGTTGTCGCTGACTGCTTCAAGCACTCCACGGTCCTGCCTTTTCGCTTTGGAACCACCTTTCAGGACGATGACGCACTGCGCCGCTCCGTCCGCTCGAATCAACGCCATTTTCTAGCCAATGTGGAACGTCTTCGCGGTAAAGCGGAGATGCATCTCAAGGTCCTTGTAGACGATACGTGCCCCGGTGCGATCAATCAGCTTCGCGACATGGCAGTTGGACAGCAGTACCTCACCAGCCTTCGGGAGAACGCCAGTCGCCAGCGTGAGCGCCAGTCCAAGGCGCGGGCCCTTTCCGTCCAGATGCACCGCATGTTCCTTCCCATCGCTGAGGAGATCACCTGCAAGCGTATGGAATCGGGCAAGATGCTTCTGGACATCGCACACCTGATCGACAACAAGACGGTGGAGCGCTACCAGAACAAGTACACCTCAGCGCTGCAGCAGATGAAGGAATGCCAGATGCAGCTCTCCGGTCCCTGGCCGCCCTATCACTTCGTGCATCGCTCCAACGGTCATCAGCACTCGGCCTAAAGCGTCCTCAAGAAAAGAGGAGCGAATCTCTTGCGCAGGAGAGATTCGCTCCTTTTTTCTTTTGGATACAAGCGCTTGCGGCTGAATCTGACATGACTGCGGACTACTTTTTCCGGATCGGTGGCATCGCATCTTCAGAAAGCAGTCAGCCGTACCATTTTTCATGGATGGAAATGCGGCTGAGAGACTGCCCAGGAACGGGAGAACGTACACATGTCGAAGATAAAGCCAGGGATCGTGGCTGCTGTTCTTGCTCTTGCCGCGGTGAGTGTGATTCCGGTTGCAAGCCCGTGGTTGCAGGCGCAGGAGCCGAACCCGATGTCCCAGCAGGCGCCTCCGGATGACAACAAGATCACCAAGGAATCTGAAGGGGTTTACCTCTACCGGGTGAAGGTCGTCCAGCGCGACCTGGATGCGGTGAACTATCTGCACCGGAGCGGGTCGACGCGGATCGCGTTCAAGGGGACCCCCCTGCTGCCGATGGCTAAAGGCGATGCCAAGGTCACCAGCGAGCGCGGCGGGATCACCATCGACGCACGTTTCCAAGGGCTTCCTCCTGCCAACAGCTTTGGCCGTGAGTACCTGACCT
The DNA here is from genome assembly GCA_035760765.1 of Edaphobacter sp. GTDB lineage: Bacteria > Acidobacteriota > Terriglobia > Terriglobales > Acidobacteriaceae > Edaphobacter. The sequence goes on from DASTSJ010000018.1 coordinate 3,967, forward strand.
ATGTGCTCTGGGCGATTACGCCAGACGGCCGACCCAATAACCTGGGGGAGATCCTTCCTGCAGGAGATAAAAACAACATCACGGTAACCACGGCCTTGCAGTCGTTCGGATTAGTGGTCACGGCTGAACCATACTTCTCGGTGACGCAGCCAAGTGATCTGGTTGTACTTGAGAACCAGATCATCCAGGACAAGACCAACGGCGTTCTCGAGAAGGTGAATGCACACTACATGCTGCTGCCTCGTGGAACGTACGCCGAAACCGCGGGTTCGAACACAGTGCTGAACCCCATCACCCGCGATGAGAAGATGCCGCTCGAGCTGTATGAGGCTAACAATGCTCTGCGCATTGCGCAGCAGGCCGGGGCAGACAAGTATGCCAAGGACATCTACGACGAGGCGATGCTGGATCTGAAGAACGCGACCGACATACTCTCCGGCAAAAAGCCTGAGACCAAGATGGGCATCACGTATGCTCGTCAGGCAGTGCAGCGGGCCGAAGACGCCCGGCTGGTGACCCTGCGACGACAGGCGGCTGAGCGTCAGCACAATGCCGAGATGGCACAGCAGAAGGCGCAACTGGAGGCGCAGCAGTCGGCCCTAGAGGCGGAGCGCGCGAAGGCTGCTCAGGCTCAGGCAGATGCAGAGCGTGCCCGGGCCGAAGCTGCTGCTGCACAGGCCCAGGCGCAGGCGGCTGAAGCAAAGAAGAGCGCCGACAGTGCCACCCAGGCTCGTGAGCGGCTACGGGCGCAGCTCAACACTGTTCTGGCTACCAGCGAGACGGCGCGCGGCCTAATCGTCAACATGTCCGATGTACTCTTCGACACGGCGAAGTACACGCTGAAGCCGAACACGCAGATCAGCCTGGCGAAGGTGGCGGGCATCCTGCAGGCTTATCCAGGACTGAAACTTCAGGTTGAAGGGTACACCGACAACACCGGAAGCCCTGAGTTCAACCAGAAGCTGTCGGAGAATCGTGCGGGAGCTGTGCGCGACTTTCTCGTCACACAGGGTGTCTCCCCGGACAACATCGTCGCCACCGGCTACGGCATGGCGAAGCCGGTCGCGGACAACAGCACCGCCAAGGGCCGTGCGCTTAACCGACGAGTGCAACTGGTGGTCTCAGGTGATGCCATTGGGGTGGAGCAGAAGGGTCCGGATGCGGATGCGACACCGGCACCTTCACCTGCGGCGCCGCAACAGCCAGCCTCCGCGTACCGTGGCACGGCCAATCCACAACAATGAACTCCTTCGGGTGAAGAAACGAAAATGCCGGAGAGCTTCGCTGCTCTCCGGTTTTTCGTTTATATAGGTGGTTATGGGATATCTGACTGGGAAGACTGTATTAGTAACGGGAGCGAGTTCCGGCATCGGACGGGCGACGGCGCTGGCCTTCGCGCGCGAAGGTACAAAGGTGGCGGTCTGCGCCCGCCGGGAAGATCGGCTGGCAGGCTTGGAGAAGGAGTTGTCCGAGGCAGGTGCGACGGCGGTCCTCAACTTCGCCCTGGACGTGACACAGAGGGAATCCGTCGACAAGATGCTTAAATCCCTGCCCGCCGAGTGGAGCGCGATTGATGTGCTTGTAAATAACGCCGGCCTTAGCCGGGGTTTGACCAAGGTCTACGAGGACGACCCGCAGAACTGGGAAGAGATGATCGATACCAACGTGAAAGGCCTGCTCTACGTCACCCGGGCCGTGGTTCCGGGGATGGTGGAGCGGGGGGCCGGTCACGTCATCAACCTGGGATCGACTGCGGGACATATGACGTACGCCAATGGAGCCGTCTACTGCGCGACCAAGGCGGCGGAGAAGGTCATCAGCCAAGGCTTGAAGATCGACCTGATGGGAACGCCTGTCAGGGTAACCTCCATCGATCCTGGAATGGTGGAGACGGAGTTCAGCGAGGTACGTTTTCGTGGAGATAAGGAGCGGGCGGCCAAGGTCTACCAGAACATCACGCCACTAACCGCTGAGGATGTGGCCGATGCGATCGTGTGGGCAGCATCCCGACCGGCGCACGTGAATATCCACACCGTCGTGATGACAACGATTGACCAGGCGAACTCGATGGTCTTCCATCGGCACGGCTCGTAGAGCGACTCGAGCAAGCGGACTTGCGCTGTGCCGTGCCCGGACTACATGTGCACGGACCAGCCGAGTTCCGCAAGCTTCTCTTCGATATCGGCCAGAGCGTATGCCAGGGCTGAGCGGCGATGCGGACTGGACGTTCTCTCAGAGAGAATGCGTTCGCGTTGCATCTCGAGTGCCTGCACGCGGCGCTTGCGCTCGGCGATCTCTGCCTTATTCTCCTGCGGGTCGGACTTTGGAGCGGCGGCTTGTGCCTGCTGTTCTTCCACGGATTTGCTCTCCCATCCACGCGACATGCGTTTATTTTACGCCGGTGTGCAAAATTTCCGGGTATTTCTCGCGAGGATGGGGGCTGATTCGAAGAGTACTGTTAACGTGATCTTTTGAGGTTTCCGCCCGTGCGCGATGATCTTTGATCGCCGTATCAGTTTGAATGGATCTGCGTGTGGAGAGTCTGAAGAATTGCGATTTTGCGGGTCGGGCTGTGGCTGGACGCATCTATAGGGAGGCGGAAATGTACTGCATTTCATGTAACCTGAAAGACCGCGCACCGAAGGGGTGTCTGCTTGATTGTTGAGATTCAAGGCCTGAGAAAAGTTTATGACGGCAAGCAGCGCGTCGTTGCTGTGGACGGAATCGACCTGTCGATTGCGGAAGGGTCGCTGTATGGCTTTCTCGGGCCGAATGGCGCCGGGAAGACAACGACGATCAGCATCTGCACCACGCGTGCCCTCCCAACTTCCGGACAGGTAAGAATCGCCGGGATCGATGTCGTCCGGTCTCCCGCCCAGGCGAGACGATGCATCGGCGTCGTGCCGCAGTACAACACGCTGGATCGCGCATGCACGATCTTTGAAAACATTCACTTCCACTGCCTTTACTTTGGATTCTCCCGTGCGGAAGCCAGGACGAGAACGGAGCAGCTACTGGAGCAGTTCCATCTGACCGAGCGTGCCCAGGCCTACCCCTCCCAGCTCTCGGGCGGTCTCGCGCAGCGGGTCCAGATTGCGCGTGCGATTGCGCACCGCCCAAAAGTGCTGTTTCTGGATGAGCCGAGCGCCGGGCTAGATCCCCAGAGCCGCATCGCGATGTGGGAGGCGGTACGTAAGCTGCGGCAGGAGGGGATTACCGTTGTCCTGACGACTCATTACATGGAGGAAGCGGACGAGCTCTGCGACCGTGTAGCGATCATCGACCACGGCAAAATCCTTGTTGAGGATACCCCCGCGGCGCTCAAGAACTCCGTTGGAGCCCAGCGCATCTATGAACTCGATATCCGCAGCTTGCAGGACCTTCCGCTGCTCATGAAGACGCTGGAGCAGAAGCCCGGAATCGCAAGCGTAGAGACAACGCAGAAGGGGCTCCGGCTGTTTGCAGAGGGCACCGAGGGACTTCTGTCCGATGTGGTACACGCCGCAAATCCTTACGGTCTACGCGATCTGACGATCACCGAACCGAGTCTTGAGACCGTATTTATCCGTCTAACCGGGCGGGATCTCCGTGAGTAAAACTGCTATGACTGAACTTGCCGCCATCGATACGGATACCCCTGCGCCGACCGGACCGCGAGACTCCGTCCAGATGCAGTACGTGCGCGCCTTTATGGGGCTATTTATGCGTGACCTGCACGTTCTGCGCCGCGAGATCTTTCCCTTCGCGATTCGCGTCTGCATGAATCCCATGCTGTTTCTCTTCGTGTTCACCTTCGTCCTGCCGCACATGAGTGGTGGCGCGTCGATGAACCCCACCGCTGCTGCGATGGGCAACAACTTCAGTACGGTCCTTCTGCCTGGGCTCATGGCGGTGGCGATCATGTTCAGCGGCATTGCAGCGGTTGCGCTTCCGCTCGCGCAGGAGTTCGGAATTACCCGCGAGATCGATGATCGCGTCATGTGCCCTCTACCGGTCGCTGCGGTCGCGATCGAGAAGATCGTATTTTCGGCGATGCAAAGCATGATTGCGGCTGCCGTGGTCTTTCCCCTGGCGTACTATATTCCCTCAACGCCGGTCGTGGCGCACGTCAATAGCTGGTGGTATCTGGCCGCAATTCTGATTCTTGCTTCGCTGAC
>DASTSJ010000019.1:0-3324 GCA_035760765.1 Edaphobacter sp.
TTGAGCGCGGTGCTGACCACGAAGATGTGGGAGGAGATCTTCGACAAGCTGGCCACTTATACGAAGACGCATCGTTCGACTCTGGTCTTCGTCAATACACGCCGGCTTGTAGAGAAGATAGCGTTCTCTTTGGCTGAGCGCGTGGGGCCGGAGAACGTTGCGGCGCATCACGGATCGCTCTCGCGCACGCTGCGTCTGGATGCGGAGCAGCGCCTAAAGAACGGTGAGATCAAGATCCTTGTCGCGACGGCTTCGCTAGAGCTTGGTATTGATATCGGAGATGTCGATCTGGTCTGCCAGATTGCGACCACCCGCGCTGTCAGCGTCGCAATGCAGCGTGTCGGGCGTGCCGGGCACTGGCGCGGAGCCATCCCCAAGGGGCGCTTCTTCGCTACGACCCGGGACGATCTGATGGAACAGGCAGCCCTCATTCGCTCCATGCGCGATGGTTCACTCGATCGGTTGGAGATTCCGCCCGAGCCTACCGATGTTCTGATGCAGCAGATTGTAGCGGCATGCGGTGCGGAGCCGTGGGACGAAGATGCGCTCTACTGGATTGTTACGAGAGCATGGCCTTATCGTGATCTGACGCGCTCGCGCTTTGATGAGATCATCGCGCTGCTTACCTCAGGCATCGAGTCGAGCCGAGGCCGCTATGGAGCGTATCTGTCGCGTGATGGAATTCACGGTCAGCTGCACCCTCGGCGCGGATCACGCATGATCGCGATCTCCAACGGCGGTGCGATTCCGGAGACCAATCTCTACGCCGTCATCCTGGAACCAGATGGTGTGCAGATCGCTACGCTTGACGAGCATTTTGCAGTCGACTCTTCACCCGGAGATGTCGTTCTACTGGGCAATGCAAGCTGGCGCATTCAACGCATCGAGGCAGCAGGGCGCGTGCTGGTTGAGGATGCTCACGGCGCGCCGCCAAGCCTTCCCTTCTGGGAGGGCGAAGCTCCGCAACGGACCGACGTCCTTTCGACCGGAGTGGGTGAGCTACGCGAGAACATCTCTGCGATGACGTCGAATGTGGCTGCCAGCCACATCTCGCCATCGGATCCTGAGGTCGCTGCAGCGACATCGTGGCTGATGGAGAACTGCGGAGTCTGCGCAGGTGGTGCTCAACAGATGATCCAGTACGTCGTGATGGGACGTACTGTCCTGGGGGCCGTTCCTTCAAAGACCACTATCATCGCCGAGCGATTCTTCGATGATGGCGGCGGGATGCAGCTCATTCTGCACGCTCCCTTCGGAGGCCGCATCAACAAGGCCTGGGGACTGGCGCTAAGGAAGCGCTTCTGCCGCGGCTTCAACTTCGAGCTGCAGGCAGCCGCCACCGATAACGGCATCAACATTTCGCTCGCAGAGCAGCACAGTTTTCCGCTTGCCGATGTCTTCCAGTTCCTGACGGAGCATACAGCAAAGGAGCTCCTGGAGCAGGCGTCGCTCGCGTCGCCGATCTTCAAAACACGTTGGCGCTGGGCAGCAAATCGCAGCCTTCAGCTGCTTCGCTTCTCGAAGGGCAAGCGAGTTGCTCCGCAGATACAGCGGATGCGCTCCGATGATCTTCTCGCCAGTGTCTTTCCGCAAGCCGCCGCATGCTTCGAGAACATCGAAGGCGACATCCAGATACCGGATCATCCGCTAGTCGATGAGGTGATGAAGGATGTTCTGAGCGAGGCCATGGATCTGGAAGGACTGATCGAGGTGCTTCGCGGCATCAAGGATGGCAGCATCCGCTGCCTCGCCGTGGACACGCCGGTTCCTTCACAATTTGCCCATGAGCTGCTGAACGCAAATCCCTACGCGTTTCTTGACGAGGCGGGACTCGAAGAGCGGCGCGCGCGTGCGGTCTCTCTCTCGCGAACCCTGCCTGCAAGCGTGATGGAAGAGGCCGGCCGGCTCGATCAGGCTGCGATCGATGAGATTCGGCGCGAATGCTGGCCTGACTTGCGAGATCATCATGAGTTGCACGACCTCCTTTGCTCCTTGGTAGCAATACCGCTTGACTTCTTCGCCGGGAGACGTGAGGCGAAGGACTGGCCGATCTTCTATGAGCGCCTCTTTGAAGCCGGTCGTGCGAGAACAATGCAGCGCAGCGGTATGACGTTCTGGACCTCCGCCGAGCGGGCGGACGACGTGGAGGCACTCTGGGGTGATGGCACTGACGCTCCCCTGAAGGAGAAGAGTCTTCGGCAGTGCGTTCAGGGCTGGGCGCAGTTGCTCGGAACGACGACGGCCAATGCATTTGCGGAGCGCCTCGGTCTCAAGGTGGCTGAGGTCTTCCAGGCATTTCTCGCAATGGAGATGCAGGGGCTGCTGATGCGTGGTGTTTTCGAAGGCGCCGGGCCCAAAGAGGACCACGACATCGAATGGTGCGAGCGCCGCATCCTCCATCGCATTCATCGGCGAACGCTGCACAGTCTGCGGAAGCAGATTGAGCCAGTCTCATCTGCAGTGTTTATGCGTTGGTTGCTGCGATGGCAGCACCTCGCACCGCAGACACAGCTCAGCGGCGAAGACGGAGTCCTTGAGGCGCTGCATCAGCTCGAAGGATTTGAAGCTCCCGCAATCGAGTGGGAGAGGACGTTGCTACCTGCGCGGGTTGCGAACTACGACAGCCGCTGGCTCGATTCGCTCTGCCTGTCAGGAGTCGTTGGGTGGGGCCGAATTTCTCCGCATCCCGCCTGGTCAAACGCTGATGGGGGAGGCCCGCGGCGTGTCGTGCCGACGAACGCTGCACCCATCACGTTTTACATACGCGAATCTGCGGAGTGGCTTCCCCACGCTCTCGGACGCGAGCAAATCGAAGAGTCGCGTCTCAGTCGCTCCCTGAGCGCCGATGCGCTTCAGGTGCGGAGCCTTCTTCAAGAGCGCGGAGCGTGTTTCGCAAATGACATCAGCCGCATGCTGACCCTGTCACGCCAGGGCACGCAACTTGCATTGTGGGAGCTGGCAACGGCAGGCCTCGCCTCCGCCGATGGCTTCGACCAGCTCCGTTGCATGATGGACCCGCGGCGCAAAGCTGTCTCTGCGCCATCTGTCGCGGGCCGCGCAGTCCGATCGACTGCCGGCAGATGGTCGCTGCTGAACGAGATCGTGCATGCTGCGCCGTCTGCGATTGAGCAGGCCAGGCGCACGGAAGAGGCGCTGGAATCGTATGCCCGCATGCTGCTGTGCCGCTATGGCGTGCTCTTTCGCGACCTTCTGGTGCGCGAATCGAATGCTCCCAAATGGCGAGAAATGGTAGCGATACTGCGTCGCTTGGAAGCGCGCGGCGAGATTCGTGGAGGCCGCTTTGTCACAGGATTTGGTGGGGAA
>DASTSJ010000020.1:0-3761 GCA_035760765.1 Edaphobacter sp.
ACAGCAGGAGATCGATGGCGCTCCCCGAATCAGCCGTCGTACCACACTGTGGAAGAAAGTTGAGGGACGTTGGCAGATTCTCTTCCACCAAGGCACGCTGGTGGAAGATGCCCAACTGCCGGCGAATACAAAGAATTCCAAATGAGCATCTTACGAATCGTCGTACGGCCCGTTCCAAATCTTCGCCGTGGGTTTACAAACACAATAAGGCGGATGCCGCGAATATCGACTCACAGCCAGAGTTCATCTGAGATGTGTAAAATGGCGGCACACAGACTAACCTCAGGAGAATAAGCGCAAATGTCGAAGCTGACCCCAGGGAAACTTGCCGGACTGAAGTCCGTATCCGATCCTCGTGGCGTTATCGCCGCCGCCGCGATGGACCAGCGGGGCTCCCTCCAGAAGTCACTGGCCAAAGAGCGGGGAGCAGCAGCCAACGCTCATGATCTCGAAGAGTTCAAGATCAGCGTAACCGACGTTCTCACCCGTCACGCCTCAGCGATCCTGCTGGACCCGGAGTACGGCCTGCCGGCATCGAAGGTCCGCAACGGCAAGGGTCTCCTGCTCGCTTACGAGAAGACTGGCTATGATGCCGCGACTCCCGGCCGCCTGCCCGATCTGCTGGACGTATGGAGCGTACGCCGCCTGAAGGAAGCCGGAGCCGACTGCATCAAGATCCTTCTCTACTACACCCCGTACGAGAAGTCGGCCATCAACGACCACAAGCACGCATGGATTGAGCGCATCGGCGATGAGTGCCTTGCCCACGATATTCCTTTCTTCCTGGAGACGGTCGGCTACGACGCTGAAGGCGGCGATGAGAAGTCGGTTGCCTATGCGAAAAAGAAGCCGGAGATCGTCTCCGGCTCGATGGCAGAGTTCGGCAAAGCCCGTTATAGCGTCGATGTCCTCAAGGTTGAGGTTCCCATTGAGATGTCTTACGTCGAAGGCACGAAGGCATTCAAGGGGGAGAAGGCGTACACCCGCGCTGAAGCTCTGCAGCACTTCCGCGATGCAGAGGCCATGACCCACAAGCCATTTATCTATCTCTCCGCTGGCGTCTCGAACCCGGTATTCATCGAGACACTGGAGCTTGCTGCTGAATCGGGAACCAAGTTCAACGGCGTACTGTGCGGCCGCGCTACCTGGAAGGATGGCATCCCTGTCTACGCAACCCAGGGCACCAAGGCGTTCCGCGAGTGGCTGGAGACGAAGGGTGTAGAAAACATCAACAACGTCAACAACGCTCTGAAGGCTGCCAGCCCCTGGTACGAAAAGTTCGGCGTGAAGAGCATGGACGAGCTCGGCTAAACATCCGATCGTAGATTGAAGCGGCGGACCTTTTGAGGGTCCGCCGTTTTCTTTTGTTTGTTTTTTACGGCATCGTCTGTAGTTCAACTGCTTCTCGGTACAACCTCGTAGATTTCGAAAAAAAAGAGCGGGGCCGACGGGATTGCAGCCCCGCTCCTGCGAAAAATCGAAGTCTTTAGCCCACTGTCTCGCTGACACGAGCGCGATATCGCAGATGGAGCTTCTCCATCTCGATACTCACAGCCTGTCCGTTCTGCTCCAGCCGCTCCGTCCAGCTCTCAATCACCTCGATACAGGCGTGATCGATGTAGCGCAGGTTGCCGCAGTGCACATGGACTTTGGGGCTGTCCGGCCTGACCTGATCAAGAGCATGCGTAATCTTCGGGAAGGAGACGAATGTCCCAATCCCGGAGAAATGAACGTGCGTCTCTCCGTTCTGTTCCTCGATGCTGGCCTCAAGATGAGTCACCGTATAGAGCAAGCGCAGCAACGACAGCGACACACCAACGATGACACCCGTCAGCAGGTCGGTGCAGACGATCGTCAGCATCGAGGCGAAGTAGATGAGCACCGGCACCTTCCCGAAGCGCGCCAGCTTTCTCACCTCCGCGGGCTTCACCAGCTTGACCCCGACAAAGATGAGAACCGCCGCCAGACTCGCCGTCGGAATGAGCCGCAGGATGGATGCAAATGCCACCACCGAGACCAGCATCCAGGCGCCGTGCAGAATTGCCGAACGGCGCGTCTCCGCGCCCGCCTGTACATTGGTCGAACTGCGCACGATAACCCCCGTCATCGGCAGTGCGCCCACCAAGCCGCAAAGCAGATTCCCGACTCCCTGCGCCGCCAGTTCGCGGTCGTAGTTGGTCTTCGACCGGTTCTGCATCTGTTCGACAGCGGCAGCGGACAGAAGCGTCTCCGCACTTGCGATAAAGGCCAGAGCAAGGGCTGTCCCAAGGACCGAGGAAAGCGACATACCCTGGAGCGAACTGAGGCTGGGCAGGGTGATCATCTGAAGAAGGTTGTCTGGAACCTTGATCCGGTTCACTCCCAGATGAAGAATCTGCGCCAGCGCCGTTGCCGCGGTTATTCCCAGCAGCGCTCCCGGAACGAGCTTCAGCCGGGTGGGACGGAAGCGCTCCCAGAGCACCATCACCGCCATCGTGGTCAGTCCAACAACCGCCGCTGCCTCTTCCTTGCTTCCATTCAACGGGAACAGGCCGCCAAAGATGGCGTCCCACATCCCGATGATGTTCTCCGGACCGCTGTGCTTGGGCGCGCGATCGAGGATGACATGGAATTGCTGGATGACGATGAGGATGCCGATGCCTGCCAGCATTCCGTGGATCACCTCCGGCGAGATCGCGCGGAAGTAGCGACCGGTTTTCAGCAGACCGGCGACGAGTTGAACCGCCCCGGCGATCATTAGCAATGGTCCGAGCGCAGCGATGCCATGTTCGCGCACCAGCTCAAAGACGATGACCGCGAGACCTGCAGCCGGACCGCTGACCTGCAGGGGCTGGCCGGCAAGAAAGCCAACCACCAGCCCACCGATGATTCCGGTCACCAGCCCTGACGCGGGAGGCATGCCCGACGCCAGGGCAATGCCCATGCAAAGTGGAAGGGCGACGAGGAAGACGACGAGCGAGGCGGACAGATCGCGCATGAAAGCCCCGGACTTTTCGGCCGCTGTCTCTGACCTGATGTGATGAAGTGTTGTCGACATGATCTCTCCTTATGCAACCCTGCGTTCGCGGTTGGAGGGAGCTGTCGCACTGGTCTGCTCCTCGGTTAGCAGCGGCCGGAAGCATCCCTGTTCTGCATCGAACTGCTGGATGACGCCGGTACCGATCTCATAGATCCATCCGTGGATGCGAACAGAGTTGTCATGAAGCGCCTCATGCACGGCGGGGTGGTTCCGCAGATTGTGAAGCTGCGCGATAACGTTTGCCTCGGTCAACAGCTTCAGTCGCTGTTCGAAAGATAACGACGTCGAATCCTTCAGCAGCCGGGTAAGCCATCGAGAAGATGGACCTGCGTGCTGAAGATAGGAGCGGACGGCAGGGAGCGACTCGATCTTGTCGCTCTCAAGAACTCCCTTCATCGCGCCGCAATCGGAATGTCCGCATACGATCACGTCCGGAATCCTCAGCACGCGAATGGCGTACTCGATCGTCGCGGCGACACCGCTGGCGGTCTCGGTCGGGGGTGGGACCAGGTTGCCTACGCTGCGGCACGGGAACAACGTCCCAGGCTCGCACTGCATGACCACCTCAGGGACGACGCGGGAATCCGAGCAGCAGATGAAAAGAGCCTGTGGCTGCTGTCCTTTGGCCAGCTTTTCAAATAAGCCAGACTGTTGAGGGAAGACTTTCGTACGGAACCTGGCGTAACCATCGATCAGCTTTTGCATATATCTCTCCATCGGGAATCGCTGCAGAAAGCGCGAA
>DASTSJ010000021.1:0-2687 GCA_035760765.1 Edaphobacter sp.
AAGGCCGCACACGGCACAGGAGCTTCAAGATTTTGACGGCCGACACGCTTCGTATCCACCCCGATGAGCCCGAGCCCGAGCTCGTCTCCCAGGTAGCTGATCGTCTTCACGCTGGCCAGGTTGTTGCGCTTCCCACCGACACCTTCTATGGTCTGGCAGTTGATCCGGTTAACCTGCGTGCCGTCGATCGCATCTACGAACTCAAGTCGCGCGCCCGCCATAAGCCACTGTCTCTGCTCATCAATGAAGTCGCACAGGCTTACGAACTCGCCCGCGGACTAGACACTGCCTTCGATCGACTCGCCGAGCGTTTCTGGCCGGGACCTCTCACCCTGGTCGTCCGCGCCGGTTCCAAGCTTCCTCTCCGGGTGACTGCAAACACCGGCAACGTCGCCCTGCGCGTACCGGAGGCCGCGATACCACGTGCCATCGTTGGACGCCTGGGCCTCCCCATCACCGCCACCTCCGCCAACCTCTCCGGAATGCCCGAATGCACCTATGCAAACGGCGTTCGGGAGCAGCTCGGAGACAAGATCCCGCTGATTATCGACGGCGGCCCCACGGCACGCTCTATCCCGACAACGATTGTCGATATCTCAGGTGGAGGAAACTCCTGGATGATCCTTCGCGAAGGGGCGATCCCCACACATGAGATAGCACTCGCTCTGAGCCACTGAATTCCTTAGGCATCCACGCGCTGATGCCTTACACTCGAACTTTCCATAGGCCATGATCGTTCCCACCAACAATTTGCGTCGTCAGCACCCTTCGACAGCGCAAACTCTGCTGCGTACGTTTCTCCTGATCACCCTTGTCGTGATCGCTGCGTGGTCCTTCTACGTAGTGCAGCAGATCAACGCTGTTGCCTCGGAGGATCAGGCCCAGCAGGCAGATGCCATAGCCGTCTTCGGGGCCGCCGAATACTCCGGCCGTCCGTCTCCCACGCTCCACTTCCGGCTCGATCATGCCGTTGACCTCTACCGCATGAAGATTGCTCCCATTGTGATCACGCTGGGAGGTGGAAGCGATAAAGACTCCGGTCACACGGAGGGCGGAGTGGGACGCGACTACCTTCTCGCCCACGGCGTCCCAATGGACAACATCATCGCAGAGACCAGCTCCACCGACACCGAGCAACAGGTTCACCGTCTCGCCGCCATCGCCCGCGACTTCAACCTGCACCATATCGTCGTCGTCTCCGATGGCACCCACCTGTTCCGCATTCGCGAGCTCTGCCAGGACGTAGGGCTCGACGTCTACACCTCACCGCGGGCCACCGTGGGCCATCTCGGATGGTGGGATCTCTTTATGCGCTATGCCCATGAGGTCCTCAGCTACACCGCCTGGAAGCTCAATCTTGATTTTGATCTGCTTCGCAAAGGTGACGACTAGGAACTCCGCGGCATGTTCCTCATCGAAGGGCGCTCGCCAGTACCGCTGCAGCCAGGGTCGAAGAAAAGTTGACGAGATCGTTCCCCATCCACCCCTTACGCTCAACCGTGGCTCCAAGCAGGCTATCGATGTAAAGTCCTGCACCAGCGGACATCCAGGTCAGTAACTGCGTCGGCCAGAACGCGTGCCGTGCGGAACCTACTGCGACGACGACGGCTGCTGCCGCGAGCCCCGCCAGCGTCCCCACACCCGTCACGCCGCCATCGGTTCCCGCTGGGACCATACGGCCAGTCGTAACCAGCCGCGCAGCATGCCCTGTAGCCTGCCCGATCTCTGACGAAACCGTATCCGCTGCCGCCTCTGCCAGGGCTGCTACGCAACCTTCGTACCACCCCATAGCAGCGAAGAGTCCCGCTACCCCGAGATTCGCCACCACCTGGGAAGAGCTTCTGCCACGTTTTGATTCCGAAAGGCCCCGGACTTCCTTCCTGTTCCTGCCATACTTCGTAGCTCCAAACGTAAGAACGAAGAGAGCAATCAGCGCCGCAAGCAGCCAGTGCTTGGCCGGATCGGAGGTGAACCGAGACCATGCCGCCGGCGATTCGGCAAGGATAAGGCAGACGAGGAAACCAATCGCGGAAGCCGCCGGCGTCGCCGCGCGTAGCATCAACACGATCCCCGCAAACGCTAAACTTACCAGAATCGGTGTCCCCAGGGGCCATAACGGGAGACCCAGCCGAATCGCACCAAGAGGTGGTGCCAAAGCACCGGCCAGGAGCAGCAGGCCGACCACGACGGTCAGCGCCGTCGACTGCAACCTGTCTCTTGTCTGCGGAATGGCCTTGCGCCAGCCGTGCATTTCGTCACTCCTGCCGGGTTTTCCAGTCGTGGTGATTTACAATCTCATCTGTAGCTTAGCTAAACACCAGCAGTACCGCGGGAGCAGTTTTGCGTTTAGGAAGAATCGAAGCAGAAGGAACCCCTGAGGTTCGTACCGGCAGTCCGTCCAGGCGGTCACGTCTCCAGGCAATTTCCACCCTTGCCCTCGCCGCGGTCTCTCTCGGATCGCTCGCAGGTTGCGGCAACACCTACAGGCCTGTTGTCACCAGCATCAATCCCGTCGGTCCTGCTTCGCAGCCGCAGAAGTTTGCTATCGCCATCTCCAGCCCCGGTCCATCCCTTCCCGGCCTGGTCACCATCGTGGACTTCTCCGGTGACAGCGTTCTTGTGACGGCAAATATCGGAGTCGCTCCCTATTACCTGATGCTGAACGCTACCGGGACAACGGGATACAC
>DASTSJ010000022.1:0-7252 GCA_035760765.1 Edaphobacter sp.
TGCGCGCTTCGTACGTTTCTGCGATGCCTTCAACATTCCGCTGCTTACCTTTGAGGATGTTCCTGGATTCATGCCGGGGACTCGCCAGGAGCACGGCGGGATCATTCGCCACGGCGCCAAGCTGCTCTACGCTTTTGCCGAAGCGACCGTGCCCAAGCTGACCGTCATCACGCGCAAGGCATACGGCGGAGCGTACTGTGTGATGAGTTCCAAGCACCTTCGCACCGATGTCAATTTGGCATGGCCGACGGCGGAGATCGCTGTGATGGGGCCGGAGGGCGCTGTGAACATCGTCTACAAGCGTGAGTTCGACGCCGTGCTGCGTCGCGCAGAAGCGGTTATGCCGCAGGGCGTCTCGCTGACGGAAGAGCAGAAGCTGGAGATTCTGGCCGAAGCTCGCTCTGCCAAAGTGGAGGAGTTCCGCGAGCGGTTCGCGAACCCCTACATCGCAGCCGAGCGGGGATATGTAGACGCCGTCATACGTCCAAGCGAGACCCGCCGTCGCCTGAACACAGCGCTCGACATGCTGGCGACCAAGCGCGAGAAGAATCCTCCGAAGAAGCACGGCAACATTCCGCTCTAAAGTTTCTGCAGCGGCTCGGCGCTCCGTCACATCGAAGGAAGATGCCGGCTGAATCGATCTCTCGCAAGAATGCGCAGCATTACACTTGGGGAAGCGGATGTGACGGCTGGTTCCTCGTCCGCACCCCTGACCTCAACATCATCGAAGAGCAGATGCCGCCCGGAACCAGCGAGACGCGGCACCATCATGAGCGCGCACGTCAGTTCTTCTTCGTGCTGGAAGGCGAGCTGACCATGGAGGTTGAGCATAAGGTGCTCAACCTGCAAAAGGGTGAAGGGGTTGAGATCGCGCCAGGGCTGGCACACCAGGCCATCAATCAGAGCGCGAGCGCAGTGCGCTTTCTGGTGACCAGCCAACCTCCAAGTCACGGCGACCGGATCGAAGCCTGCGATTGAGCCCTGCTATTTGCCGCAGGTCGAAAGCGAAAGGCGAGAGCCGCAGTCGCAGCTCTCGCCTCGCTTCCCAGCAATATCGCCGGTTACTTATCGTTAATCTTCAGATCGATGTAGAAGTGATTCTTGCTGTCGAACGAGCTGATGGTTTTGACGTCGCTCTTCTTCCCATCCTGCTCTGCCCAGATCTCGTAGTCCGTATTCTGGGCCAACTGTCCAAAGCGATAGGCTCCGTCGTCGTTGCTGATAAAGCTCTTCACGGAGCGCCCTTCTTTCAGGTACACAACGGCTCCCTTGACGGGAGTGTTTGCATGAGTGAGGACTTTACCCTCAACAAGGCGCTGAACCGGCCCGCGTTGCTGAGCGGTAGCAGAGCCGTGGAAGCTCGAAGGCAGCGCAAGAGATGCGAAGACCAGCGAGAGGGCTACTGCGAGTTTGCCAAACGACGAAGGAAGCAGCTTAAAACCTTTCATTGAATCAGTATACGGGTCTCTCTCGGTGAGGCGAAACTACTCCTCGTCCTCGCCAGGCATCTGCGACAGGTCTTCGTCGTCGTATCCTTCGTTCTCGATCGCCGCCAGCTCTAACGGATCGACGGAGACGACCTCGAGCTCGGCGCCGCACTCTTCGCACTCCAGCGTTTCACCTTCTTCCAGATCTTCATTCACATCGATGGGGCTATCGCACTCCGGACACAACACAGCCATCACAGACCTCCCTGCACTCACCGTGGAGACGGCTCTGGCCGTACTCCACTACCAATTTATGGACGTCCGCAGGCGATGCGTCAAGCAGAAGAATCGGACAGATTTCCACCTCGTCCCTCGAAGGCAGCAGTAATACGAAGATGGTCGTACCGTCGCGGTTGCAAGGGCGACAGGCGTTATCTCTGTTTCACCTCAAAACATAACGAGCAAGTGCGATACGCTCATGGTGTGGACACTGGATACATCGGCCGTCTGGCGCCATCTCCGACCGGTTTGTTGCACCTCGGGCACGCCGCGACGTTCTGGACTGCTTACCAACGTGCACAGGAACATCACGGCACTCTGTTGCTGCGTAATGAGGATCTCGACCCGCAGCGCTCGAAACAGGAGTTCGTCGATGCGATGCTCGAAGACCTCGCATGGCTCGGAATCGAATGGACTCCACCGATGATCGTGCAGTCGCAGCGTTTGCAGCTCTACCGCGAGGTCTTTGCGCGACTTCTAGCGAGCGGTCATGCGTATCCCTGCACATGCAGTCGCCGCGATCTTGCAGCGATGGTGCAGGCGCCGCACGAAGAAAGCGACGATGAGCCGGTCTATAACGGCCACTGCCGCCCCCTGCCGAGCGCCTCCTCGACCATCATTGAATCTGGAGTGAACTATCGCTTTCGTGTGCCAGACGGGGAGACGATCCGCTTCAGCGATCGCAACCTGGGTCCGCAGAACTTTATTCCCGGCGTTGACTTCGGTGACTTTCTCGTCTGGCGCAAGGACGGTCTGCCCAGCTATCAGCTGGCGTGTGTGGTCGACGATGCTGCGATGGGAATTACGGAGGTGGTGCGAGGCGCAGATCTTCTTAAATCCACCGCGCGACAGATCCTGCTCCAACGCGCGCTGCATCTGCGGACGCCTGCATACTTCCATACGCAGGTTTTGCGGGACGAGCAGGGTGTGAGGCTGGCAAAACGCCACGATGCGCTGGCGATACGAACGCTGCGCCAGCAGGGCATTGCCCCGGAGATGGTTCCGATGATCGCGCAGTCGCTCAAACAGCGGTAGTACGGGGTTTAGCTGCAATGATCTGCAGAATATGCAGGAAATTATCCCTCCGAATACAACCGTCGGAATGACGTCTGCAGGGTGTTTTGCATCCCACTGCTAGTTACAGTGAGGAGCATGCACGTATGAAGAGTTCAGCAAACGGTCGGCCTGTGTGGGCCGCAGCGGCAGTCGCGACAACGCTTCTGTTCAGCGCAGGATGCAACAAACACGTTGACAACACCATGCACTTCCGGGATGCGATCAATACATACTATGCCGCTCATCCCGTATGTCTTTGGGATGAGCCGGTCAAATTCCCCGTACAGGCCGACACGTCAGATGCCAGCAAGACGGCTGGATACGATGCGCTGGTGGACCAGGGACTTCTGGCGCGAACGACAGCTGAGAAGAAGGTGATGATCGTCGCCAGCAAGCAGGTCAACAACTACGACATCTCCGAAAAAGGCCGAGGCGTGTGGGTGGCTGACGTGAACCAGCCTGGCTTCGGGAACTTCTGCTACGGCCACCGCAAGGTGACCAGCATCGACAGCTCGTCCCCGACGACCGATGAGCGCGGAGCAACGACGCAGGTCGCCTTCCACTACTCCGTAAGCGACGCACCGGCATGGGCCACTGCCGAGGAAACGCAAAACGCCTATCCTCAGATTCGCCAGAATCTTGGGGGACCGCACTCCGCTACGGCCACTCTCATCGAGACGGATGAAGGATGGAAGGTCGGTCGCGTCGGAGCACCGCCAGCCGCCGCTCCTGCGCAGTAGATCCAGCAGGAATGCAAAATAAAATCCGGCAGATGCTTGAAAGCGTCTGCCGGGGCTTTACTCGTATTTGAGGGTCTGGACCGGATCGAGGCGTGCCGCGCGATTCGCTGGAAGCGTGCCGAAGAGAACGCCTACGACAACCGAAGTGCCGAGGGCGACCACTGCCGACCAGGGTGAAACCGGAATCTTGAACGGCGTGAGCAGACTGACCGACAACGGTATTGCAAGCCCGAGCACAGTTCCGATCAAGCCGCCGCTGAGGGAGAGAAAGACAGCCTCTGTCAGAAACTGCAGTCGGATCTCATGGCTCGTCGCGCCGAGCGCCTTGCGGATGCCAATCTCGCGGAAGCGCGACTGCACATTAGCCAGCATGCTGTTCATGATGCCGACGCCGGAGACAATCAGGGTGATTGCGGAGGCCAGCGTTAGCACGATGGTCAGCATGGTCGCGATCTGAGCCATCACGTTGAGAACCTGTGTGAGATTGAAGGCGGTATACACCGAAGTCGGGCGATGCCGGTCCTTGATGATCTGCAGGATCTCGGCAGAGGCCGGGATGACCATGCTGGAGTCCTTCATGGTGAAGAAGATCTGCTTCACGTTGTCGGTTCCAGTGAAATATCGCGCGACCGGGTACGGGATGAGGATGGTTTGATCGCTGATTTCTGATTGCCCGAAGGTCTCCACGCTCTCTTTGAAGACGCCGATGATGGTGAACGGGATGCCGTGAATACTGATAGAGCGGCCGACGGCGGATTGTGCACTGCCGAAGAGCATCTTGGCGAATGGCAGGACGATAACGGCGACCTTGGTGTGGGTAATTGCGTCCTGATCGTCGAAGAAGCGCCCGGCCAGAATGGCCAGATTACGAACCTGCTTGTACTGCGGCGAGACACCAAGGATCATCGTGTCCTTCACGATGCCGCCGCCGACACTGAGCCGGTCATGATCTTCCAGCATGGGAGAGGACGCAATGATTCCAGGAACCTGTTCGACGACAGCATTCATGTCATCGCGGGTCAAAAAATCCGGCGTGCTGGTGTTGTCAGGACCGACGAAGCTGCCGCCGTTGTACTGCATCTCGATCATGTTAGGGCCGATCGACGAGATCAGATTCAGGGCGTAATCCTTGCCGGTCAGCCCAAGGGTGTAGACCAGGATGATCGACGCCGAGCCGATGATCATGCCCAGCATGGTCAAAAGGAAACGGACTTTGCTGGCCTTGAAGCTGTCGATCGCCAGCTTGACCACCTCGCTGAACATCATCGTCGAGCGCGCACTCTGCAGCGTTCGCTCGAAGGTGTTCCCCCTCGGTCTGGCGGTCTCAGCGGGTTTGGGGAGATTTGCGGTGGCCATCACAGCTTCCAGAACAATTAGACGCTCTTTAGTATCGCAGCGGTGCGGGCATTTCTGCTACTGAGGCCCAAGTCCACAACTCCAGGACGACGAGGTCGAATGGAAGTGCGGGTGTCATCGACGAAGGGGAATTTGCGATTCAGTCGCTTCAAACAAGAGCCCGTCAAGGATGTGAGGCCAGCTTCCTTACGGGTGCAAGCGCCTCCGGTTTGCAGCTTGCGCGCAAACGACTCTCAGGGATGAACTTGCGTTGCAGAGGCTGTCTGCAGCTCTCACGGATCTCGATACTCGCGGCGTTTGAGTTCGCGTATTGCCTGTTCGTGGCTCTGCTGAGCGGCCTGGCGGATCCAGTGGCGGGATTGGGTGTAGTCGTGCTCCACGCCCTGTCCTGTGGCGTAAAGATGCGCGAGCTGGAACTGTGCTTCTGCGTTGCCCTGTTCGGCGGCGCGGCGATACCACTGTGCTGCCTGCGCGTAGTTGAGTGGAACTCCGGCGCCGAGATAGTAGAGGTCTGCGAGTTTCTGTTGCGCTTCAGGGTAGTTCTGCGTGGCGGCGAGGCGATACCAGTAGGCAGCCTCAGTGTTGCTGGGCGCGATGCCTTCGCCTTTTCGGTACATCAGGCCGAGGTTGTACTGCGCCCAGGCGAGATTGCTGTAGGCGGCGCGCTGGCACCATGCGAAGGCTTCTTCAAAGTTGCCAGCAGTGTAGTAGCGGAAGCTAAGGTTTGCCTGCGCGTAGGCATGGCCCTGCTCGGCGGCCTTGCGCTCCCAGTGTGCGGCCTGGCCGGAGTCCTGGGGGACGCCGTTGCCTTCGTCGTACATCGTGCTCAGAAGGTATTGCGATTCGGCGTGTCCCTGCTGGGCGGCGAGCTGGAAACCCGCAGCGGCGTCGCTGAAGTTGCCGGCGTTGTAGGCGGCGAGTGCCTGGATGTAATGCGGATTGGTGGCGGCGTTGGCTGCGTCGCGGCGTCCGCGGGCGATGATGCCGGAGCGCGCAGTGTGCAGCGACAGGCCGGAGCCGGTGGGGGTGTGCTGCAGGCCGCCTTTTGTGCCTTCGTTTCTGGTGGGCTGATCGCTCATCGTCGCTGTGTCATCGTTGCGCGTTGACCTGCCGGTTGACGAACTCCAGCCGATAGCGGGCGTCGGCGATCTGCTCGCGCAGGCTGGTGGCGAGCTCGGCGAGCATGTCGCGGTGCTCGCGGGTGGCGGCTTCGGCCTCGAGGTGCAGCTGCGCGATCTCGCTGGAGAGCAGGGTTTGGCGCTCGGCTTCGAGGTTGGCGATGTCGCGCTCGGCGTGGCGGATCTGGCGGGTGATGCGCAGCAGCTCGGCTGTAGGGCCTTCGCCGGCGATGGAGGCGTTGATCTCGCGATGGTCGTCGAGCATGCGCTCTAGGACGTCGGCATCGCCGCGACGGTATGCCTGGTTGGCGCGGGCCATCAGCAGCGTGAAGTGCTTCTGCTCGGCTTCGTCGCGGGCGAAGTCGGGATGGATACGCCGGGCGACTTCGCGAAAGAGTGTCTTGAGGCTGGGCGGAGGATCGGACTCTTCGGCCTCATGTGCGGCGGCAAAGGCAGCGTCGTGCGTCTCCTGGGCCTGGCGGCGGGCCTCGGCTGCGCGCTGACGGGCAGAGTCTGAGTCGTAGAGATCGACCTCGCGCTCGGCGATGCGCGCCTCCAGGTCATCGAGTTCTGCATAGAGCACGCCCACGTGGCGGAGGTAGCGCGTCTCGAAGGTGCGGAGCTGGCTGCGAAGCTGCGCGAGCTCGGCTTCACTCTCGGCAAGGCGGCTGCGCACGGCGGTGAGCTGCTCGCGTCGCTCGATCAGTGCGGCCTGGTCGGGAGTCTGCTGGAGGATGAGTTCGGCTGGCATGCGGCTTCTGTGGAACCCTTCCAGTTTAGCGAAGACACCGGATGGAAGGAGTACTGACGCCGATGCCAGAGGTGTGTCGAAAAGCTGGCAAGGTATTGAGGTTAAATGCGAATCGGGAGGATACCATTGGGTGGTAGCTCTCCCGATTCTTATGGCGGACGATGTTGGTTAAGCGTCGGCGGTTGCCTGCTTTTTATCCCTCTTATCCTGCAGAAACCTGGTCTAGAAGACCAGAACGAGTACCGACACAGCGTCGATGAATCCCCAAATAACCGCAACTAACTGGAAGATTCTTCCGGAGTAGACGAAGATCTTGCGCTGTGTGGAAGACGGCTCCATCTGGCGACTCTTCATCGCGAAGGCGGAGGCCCACCCTCTGCTGTGCTCGATCATCGATTTTCCCAGCAGAAACACGCCGCAGAAGATCAGGACGCCGGCGAAATATTTCAAAACGAGCATAGAACCTCCTTCGAATTGCTCTACGCAGTGTGAATCTGCAATTCGCTTACCATTCCGTGTGGTTGG
>DASTSJ010000023.1:0-4461 GCA_035760765.1 Edaphobacter sp.
GATCGACCTTCCTCAACTCAAGCTCACGCAGGGCTGATCTGTTAGGACAACGATGAAGATTCGACTCCCTCTTGATGGCCAGATCTCCGACTATTGTCTGAATGATGAAATGCCATGGCCGACACTAACGATCCCGCCGCCGCGTTCCCGTGTGGTCTATGCGGCGGCCCATGTGGTCATCGACCCACTACGGCCTGACGTGCTGGATATGGAAGCGACGCTGGCTTTCCGTCGCCACCTCTGGTCTTTGGGTTTCGGCGTCGCTGAGGCGATGGATACGGCGCAGCGCGGCATGGGCTTGAGCTGGACAGCAGCTCGCGATCTCATTCGCGCCTCCGCTAGCGAGCGCCAGGGCGAGATCGCATGCGGAGCAAATACCGACCAGCTCGATCCTACTGCTGTTGCCACCGTCGAAGATGTCATCCGTGCCTACCAGGAGCAGTGTGAGACCATCGAAGCCGCCGGTGGCCGCGTGATCCTGATGGCAAGCCGGGCACTTGCCCGATGCGCCAGCGGCCCTGACGACTACATGCGCGTCTACAGCCGCTTGCTTGGCAATCTCGACCAGCCGGCGATCCTGCACTGGCTTGGTGAAGCGTTCGATCCGCAACTGAGGGGGTACTGGGGTTCCTCAAACGTTGATCAGGCGATGCAGACCTGCCTGGCCATCATCCATGAGAACCGGGAGAAGATCGACGGAATCAAGATCTCTCTGCTGGACAAGCAGCAGGAGATCAAAATGCGCCGCCTGCTGCCGCCGGGGGTCCGGATGTACACGGGCGATGACTTCGATTACGCGGAGCTGATCCGTGGAGACGAGCAGGGCTACAGCCACGCTTTGCTAGGAATCTTCGATGGAATTGCGCCGGCCGCTGCCTGCGCGTTCAAAGCCCTGGATGCGGGTGACTTCGAGAGCTACGAAAGTATTCTGGCGCCGACGGTCCCCTTGTCTCGGCACATCTTCCAGGCGCCGACCTACTTCTATAAGACGGGCCTCGTCTTTCTGGCTTACCTCAACGGATTTCAGAGACACTTCCGAATGCTCGGTGGCCAAGAAAGTGCCCGTTCCATCGCCCATCTCGCGAAGCTGTTCGTACTGGCGGATCAGGCCCGGCTGCTGCGTGATCCTGAGCTAGCGCTCCGTCGCATGCGGCTGGTCCTCGAACTGGCTGGATTGGAGGCGTAGGTGGCGGATCTCAGCCGGCTCAGCTTCAATCAGATGACGGCGGGGAAGGCCTCGCTGCACGAAGTCATCGATGCGTGCATCCACCATGGGATTGAATGGATCGGACCGTGGCGTCACTCCATCGGCGACAAGCCTGCCGAGTGGGGCAAGATTCTGCGAGATTCGGGTCTGAAGGTCTCAAGCCTTTGCCGTGGAGGTATGTTTCCTGCAGCGACGGATGCGGAGCGCCGCGAGCGTATCGACGATAATCTTCGCGCGATTGATGAGGCCGCCGCCATCGGGACTGACCTTCTGGTGCTGGTCAATGGTCCGGCTCCGGACAAGGACATCGACGGTGCACGGCAGATGGTCGCTGACGGCATCGCGGCGATTGTTGAGCACGCCGAACAGGCCGGGGTTCGGCTCGGCGTCGAGCCCCTTCATCCGATGTTTGCGGCCGACCGAAGCGTGATTGTGACGATGGCTGAGGCGAATAGGATCGCAGAGCAGTTCCGAGCTGGAACCGTCGGCCTGGTCGTCGATGTCTACCATGTCTGGTGGGATCCGGAGGTCTACCGGCAGATCGAGCGGGCAGGGGGGAGAATCTTTGGCTTTCACGTCTCGGATTGGATCGTGCCGCTGCCCGATACTCTGATGGGCAGGGGGCTGATGGGTGATGGGGTGATCGAACTCTCCCGGTTGAGGGAGGCGGTCGAGCGGGCGGGATACAGAGGCCCGATCGAAGTGGAGATCTTCAACCAAGCTCTTTGGGGCCAACCGGTTGGCGAGATCGTCGGCTCTGTCGTTGAGCGGTTTTGCCAGCTGGTGTAACGATTTTCGGGAGCACGGTACTTTTGGGGCGGTGCTTTTTGCTCCAGGACTGGTGCAGATTTTGCGCCGTTCCAGACGCTGAAAACCCCCGCTTGGATTTACCATAGAGGGATGAGCGAAGTTCTGGAACAGGAAGCGAAATCTGGGGCGGGGCACGCCCAAAAGTACACTCGCAATAATCCGTATATCTCGAATGTCAACGTCAACTACCTGCTGACCGCCGAAGGATCGGAGAAGGAGACGCGGCACATCGAACTGGCCCTGGAAGAGGGCATGACGTATACGCCCGGCGACGCCGTTGGCATCATTCCCGAGAACCGGCCCGAGGCTGTGGAGGACGTTCTCAAGGCTCTCAACTTCAAGGGTGACGAGCGCGTGCTGGACCACTACAAGGTCGAGATCTCGCTGGAAGAGGCTCTGCGCACTCGCCTGGGTATCGGCAAGCTGTCGCGCGGGAGCGTAGGGCAGTATGCAAAGCTCGCCCCCGACGTGGAGGGGCTGAAGGTTCTGACCGGCCCTGACAACCGCGCCCGCGCCGAGGAGTACTGCTGGGGCCGCGAGTTTGTCGATCTCGCTACTGATTTTCCCGGCGTCGTTACTGACCCTCAGCAACTCTTCAACGTGCTGCAGCGCCTGACCCCACGCATGTACTCGATCTCGTCGAGCCAGAAGGTTCATCCGGACAGCGTTCACACCACGGTCCGCGTGATCCGTTATGACGCTCATGGACGCAGCCGGCAGGGTGTTGCCAGCGGCCATCTGGGCGACCGTGCCGGAGAAGGCACCGTGATGCCGATCTTCCTGCACTCGAACAACAACTTTCGTCTGCCGGAGAATCCGGATGCACCGGTCATCATGGTCGGCCCCGGAACCGGAATCGCTCCGTTCCGCGCGTTCCTGGAGGAGCGCGAAGCTGACGGAGCCAAGGGCAAGAACTGGCTCTTCTTCGGCGAGCAGCGCATGAAGATGGACTTCCTCTACCAGGAGCAGTTGGAGGGGATGGTCGACAAGGGTGTTCTGACCCACCTCCACACCGCCTTCTCGCGCGACCAGCACAACAAGGTTTATGTGCAGGACCGCATCCAGGAGCACGCCCGCGAGGTGTTCGACTGGCTGGAACAGGGAGCCTACTTCTACGTCTGCGGCGATGCTACCCGCATGGCCAAGGACGTCGAGAACGCTTTGCTGGACGCGATCGCCAAGGGTTCGAACGGTACGCTCGAACACGCCGCCGAGTACCTGGCTGAGATGAAGAAGCAGAAGCGGTACCAGAGGGACGTGTACTAGCCCCCCGACTATTTTGTGCAAAGTCTTCTTGCGATTGGACTTAGGTCCGGACTTTACATGCAAAGTATTGATATTGCACAACTTAGACGTAAAGTGTTGATTCCATAATACTTATGAGCTGCAGGACGCCCGGGAGGATCTTTTCCGGGCGTTCTGCTTTAAGCATACTGTTCTGAACACGGTGAATCGGCAAATCCATCTGCCTTGGCTGCAATGACTTACGCAAGAATCGACTTGACAGGAAGGCACCATACTGCAACCTATGATTAATAGACGACAAATGTTGTCTAAATCGGAATCCTTTGAAATCAAGGTTCATCTAAGAGAACAAAGCAGCTATTCAGGAGGATGCAATGAACGTTGTGGTGTACGGTGCTACGGGGAATGCAGGTTCGGAGATTGTGAAGGAACTGTTGCGGCGCGGTCATACGGTTACGGGTGTTGCGCGCAAGGTGGAGTCGCTGAAGGGCCATGCCGGCGTGACGGCAAAGACGGACGACCTTTCGAGTGTGGACGGTATCGCAGAGGTAATTAAGGGAGCAGATGTCGTGGTTTCGGCGTACCAGCCGCCTGCCGATAACACCGATGCGTTGATCGATGTAACGAAGCGTCAGCTTGAGGCTGTCAAGAAGGCCGGTGTGCCTCGCCTGGTGGTGGTCGGTGGCGCGGGCCAGCTTGAAGTTGCTCCGGGCGTGACGCTGATCAAATCGGGTTATCTCCCTGCGGAGTACATGCCGATCGCGTTGTCGCACGAGAAGGCAGCCGAAGTCCTGAAGGAGTCTTCCGGGGTGAACTGGACGTATATCGCGCCGGCAGCTTACTTCGTTCCGGGCGAGCGTACCGGAAAGTACAGGACCGGGACGAACAACCTTGTCTCCGATGAGAAGGGCGAGAGCAGGATTTCGTTTGCAGATTATGCAATTGCGCTGGTCGATGAGATTGAGAAGCGGAAGCATGAGCGAGCTTTGTTCTCGGTCGGCTACTAAGGTCTGGAAACAGAGAGAGGCGGCCTTCGGGCCGCCTCTCTTTTTTGTTGAAGCATGCTTTGCTTGTTCTCTGCCGCTCCGAACAGCGTTTATGGTTCATTATTCGGAAGAGTCGTCCTTGTAGTCTGGCCGCTTGAAGCTTTCCAGGTGAGTGATCGCTTCCGCGGCCCGGGCACGTAGTTGAACGAGTTC
>DASTSJ010000024.1:0-7289 GCA_035760765.1 Edaphobacter sp.
AGGAAGGTCGGAGCGGAAGTCGGCCAGAGGACGCGGTGGCGGGTGCAGGATGGAGTCGAAGACGGCGTAGGGTGTGGTTCCGGGGAAGGGGAGAGATGTGGTGAGCATCTCGTAGAAGACAACACCGGCGGCCCAGAGATCGGCGCGGTGGTCGACGGGGCGGGAGAGGACCTGCTCGGGGGCCATGTAGCTGATGGTGCCGACGAGGACGCCGGTTTCGGTCATGGCGCGGGCGATGTGCGGGCGGCGTGCGAGGCCGAAGTCGACGATCTTGAGTTCGCCCTCGGGATTGACGATGAGGTTGGAGGGCTTGATGTCGCGGTGGATGATGCCCTTGCTGTGGGCGTGCTGCAGTCCTGAAAGCAACTGAATGGCGATGAGGCAGGCAGCGGAGAGATCGAGTGGAGAGCGGGCGATCTGCTGGGCTACGGTTTCGCCCTCGTAGAAGGCCATGACGAGGATGATCTGGCCGTCGGCAAGCTCTTCGATATGGTGAACGCGGCAGATGTTTGGATGATCGAGGACGCAGGCGGCGCGAGCTTCTTCGAGCAGGCTGCGCTTAAGTGCGGGATCTGAGATGGCAGAGGGGGCGACACTCTTCAATGCGACCGTGCGGTGCAGGAGAAGGTCTTCGGCTTTGCACACGACACCCATTGCCCCGGCACCGAGCCGTTCGAGGACCCTGTAATGCGAGATGGTCTGACCTTCGATCATGTGCTGCCGTGTGTGACTTTCTTACGACGCTCTGAGGGTGTGGAGTCTTGTCTTCGGTGAGGTGGCGTGCATGGCCAGCAACTCTTCGAAGACAGAGGCTACACCATCGATGGTGTGAAAGGCGCTTAGAGCGACGTACATCTGCTGCTCGTCGGAGAGCGGCATGGAGTCCAGCGTCCGGTTGAGGTCCGCGATGTGATGCAGGTCGTTATCGGCATGCGCCATGAGGCAGCGGAAGGCGGTCTTCGGAAGTCGCGTGCGCTTCCGGATGGCTTCCAACTGTTCTGCGAGAGGAGGGTAGCCTTCGAGAACGATTAGATAGCCGAATACCGTGACCGGGTGGATGTGAAGAGCCCAGAAGTACTGCGCGCCGAGGAGCGAGACGACGGCGGGGAGAGGAGGCGTCGAGGCGACTTGTGCGGGAGTGATTCCGAGGGTGCCGATATCGTCCAGCAGCCAGTCGTCGTGGTCTTTTTCTTCGAGAATATGCTGCTCAAGGTACGGTGCGACGATGCGGGCGACGGGATCATCCGGCAGCGCGAGGGCACGATCGCGTGCGGTCTGCATCAGATGCAGGCCAGCCTGCATGACACGGTGTAGTTGCACGAGAAAGATTGGCAACAGGCGAGCGAGCTCGGGGTGGTTCCAGAACTCATCGCTGGCGGCGTTAAGCCGATCTTCAGCCAGACGGATTTTTGCCCAGAGTACGCCGCTGTTTGACTGACGCATGGAAGACTTTCCAGGGGTGCCGAGGAGGTTGTGCGATGGAGGGCCGCCTGAGAATGGAGTGGCAGCCCTCACGATAGCAACTGGATCGCGACTAAACCGGGAAGTTCGGGCGGGCGCCGGCCTTGGTGTCGAGTGGTGCGTCACCAAGTTTCTTGCGGAGCTTGATGAGCGTGCTGACCTCGGCGGCGCTCAGCTTGTTGATGACGGCCTGATCGTGGTCGGCGACGTTCTCCTGGGGGATGACTCCGGCGGCGGTGAGGCGCTCGATGTTCGAGACCCTGGGGGTGGACTTCTTCCTGGCGGCCTTCTTTGCCGGCGACTTTGCAACGGCCTTCTTGGCGGCTGGCTTCTTCGCCGGTGCTTTCTTTGCGGACTTCTTAACGGCTTTCCTGGTTGCCACGGTCTTTCTCCTTATAAGCCTGAGTTCTTCTCAGGACAGACGAACGTTGATTGGGCCCGAAACAAACACAGATGCAGATGAGTCTTGGCCAAAAGTATACGTGATGCTTCGAGCAGGTCACGATGCTTTTGAGAAGAACTTCAGATATGTGAACGGCTGGTTACTGTGTGCCGCCTGAAGCTGTCTTGATCTCCACGAAGTTGCGACCTGCATAGAGCCGGAAGCCGTGGCCGTCGGGTGCAGCGAGGATCTGCAGAGGAGTGGGACGGTGCAGGGCGGCGTCATGCGTGGATGCGGTGGTAAAGAGATCGTGAGCGCCGATGTCCATCATCACGAATTGATTGTTTGCGATGAAGCCGCAGCCGTAGGCGCCGGCAGGAAGGCGGTGACCGCCGATCATGACGGGCGATTCCGTGATGAGATAGGCCTGGTACTTCTGCTGTACGGACGTGGAATAACCCGATGTGTCTACCAGGGTCACGAGCAGCAGGGCGTCCTTGGAAAGGCGGATACCTGCGGAGTTTCGTGCCTGGACGGAGGCAGATTGCCCGCGGAAGAAGACGGCCGGTGGCAGCAGGGCTGCGGCTTCGGTGGCCTTCAGGATCGTGGAGTTCGCTGTCGGTGCGCTTGTCTGCGTACTTGCTTGCGCGGCGGCAAATGGAGCACAGAGGGCCAAGGCGAGAGTGATGATAAAGAATTGTCGTTGCATGCGCTGCCCATCGTACTTTGGGTTTCATGCGACATGCAACGTGAGGTTTCACCCACCACGCTAATCCCCGTGGATCTGAGAAAGGAACGTGGGCCGCCCATTGGAAGGATGGTATGCGGGATCACTGATCTGAAGCCGGTCCAGGACTGGATCCGGATCGTAATCGCGATAGGCAGCAGCAGCGGCGCGATTCTTCGCGGACCGAGCGATCAGGCTATTCATCCGCAGGTAAACGGCGTTGGTCCATCCGAAGCCGACGACGTTGCTCTTGTAGCCGGTGGCGACCGCCACGTTGGCCGATCCGCTGACGACGTTGTACTTCTCGCGGATGGTGCCGTCGCGGAGGAAGTTTTCCAGGATGGTTCCCGAGAACTTGTTGCAGATTCGCTCAACGTCGGCGTCGAAGCCGTACTGCGAGAGGCCGTTCACGGTCAGCCAGGTTGTCGGCGCCCAGCCGTACGGCAGGTCCCACTGGGTTCCGGAGTCGAAGTCGCTCATGGCGATTCCGCCAGCCCGCTCGAAGAGTGGAAGGTGAAGACGAAGCTGCGCTGCCTGCTGAGGAGTCGCGAGGCCAGCCCACAGGGGATAAAACGCGGTGATGTAGCTGTAGGTGGAGGGATGCTGGTTGACGAAGTCGTAGTCGTAGAACATTCCCGTCTTCGCGTCCCAGAGGTATTTGTTGATGGCCTGCTTGCGTGCAGAGGCACGTCGATTCCACTCAGCGGCCTCGTCTGGTCGCCGAAGCAGTGTGGCGAAGTGCGCCATGTCGCGCTCATATTTATAAAGAAGACTGTTGAGGCAGACAGGAGCGTAGTCCTGGGTGGATCCGCTGAAGGGCCCGAAACGAAAGCTGGGATCAAAACCAGATTCGCGCATGGCGCGATCGCCTCGGTAGAAGCTGGCGGTGAGGCGATGGCCATCGACGTGGGCAGCGGCGCACACCTTCGACAGCGCCATATCGCAGCTGGTTTTTGCCAGTTCAGCTGCCTGCGCCGGGGTGGGATCGTCAGGAGCATCGATGAGATAGTCGGTGTGGACGCTGGGATGCGAGAGCAGCCATCGGATGACGTCGGGATAGTAGGTGCTGTCGTCCGCCATCTCCGGCACTGGCCCTGCACCGACGTCGAAGTACCGCGTCAGGCCGGTCTCACCCGCGAGGTGCGGTTCCGTGATCCAGACGGTATAGTCCCGTTTGGCGTAGTCGTAGGCGCGGGCGAGCCAGGCGCGTGAGACCGGGTGTCCGTAGGGGTGCTCGTAGATCTCGCGAATCATTGAGGTGAGGAAAGGAGGCTGCGAGCGGGTCAGCATATAGGTGCGGTTGGCGTTGAGGATGGAGCCGTAGTTCTCGATCTCGAAGAAGAAGTTTTCAACCATGTCGCGGGCAAGATCGGTGCGATGGTCCGCAACCAGTCCGAGAATGATGAAGTAGCTGTCCCAACCGTACATTTCGTTGAAGCGTCCGCCGGGAACCACGTAAGGGTTGGGGAGATAGAGGAGCCCTTCCTCTTTTAGATCTGAGGCAGTCACGTCTCCCATATGAGAGATCTTGCGAGGGAGGCTGCGGACCTCTACCTTGCACTCACGCTGCATTGCAGTAACAGAAGGTGGGACAGGCATTCCCGCAGGAAGATAGAGGACCGGCACCGTCGTGACCTTCGGGTCGACGACGGACTTGCAACTGGACATGGAGCGGGAGAGCGTATTCCAGCTGGTGTGGATATAGGAGAGGATCTTCGTTCTATCGGCAGCAGAGTGGCCTTGAGGTTCTGCCTGCATGCCCGGTGTTGTGAGGGCGCCGAGGAGCAGAAGCAAAAAAGGCAGGCGAAGGGAATGCTTCATCGAATATCTCCCCCTGTGTTGAATCGAGCGACAGGAGTATTGTAAGGGTCTGCAAAAGAGCAGAAATGATCTGACCCAGAAGCAAACCGAATGTGAACCTTCAGGCAGGGCCCTTTCACGAGAGACTTGCAGAAAATTTGGTTTCAATAGAGACTTATTTTCGGAAAGGGAACTGAGATCCATGACACAGAACGACGCGACCAAGTCAAAACAGCAAAAAGTGTGGGGGGCTCTGGACCATTTTCTCATCGAGATACCCTCGTGGGGATTCGCCAACACCGGAACACGCTTCGGGAAATTTATTCAGAGCGGGGCTGCGACCAGCATTGAGGAGAAGTTTGCCGATGCCGGTGAGGTGAACCGACTTACGGGAGCAAGCCCCACGGTGGCACTGCATGTGCTTTGGGATGTTCCCAATGGAAGCGACGATGTCGAGAAGATTCGTGCCCTCGAGAAGGAGCATGGTGTCAAGGCCGGATCGATCAATCCAAACCTGTTTCAGTCGCAGGAGTACAAGTACGGCTCGATCGCGAATCCGAACCCTGAGGTTCGGAGGATGGCGCTCGATCATCTGCTGGAGTCCGTCGAGATTGGCCGCGCTCTGGGGACGCGCGATATCTCGATCTGGGTTTCGGACGGTTCGAACTACCCTGGAACGCAGTCCATCAGCAGAAGAATTGGGTGGATGGAAGAGGTCCTCTCGGCTATGCACGCGGCGACGACCGAGAACCAGCGCCTGCTGGTGGAGTACAAGCCGTTTGAGCCGGCATTCTATCACACCGATATCGCCGACTGGGGAATGGCCCTGCATCTGGCGCAGAAGGCGGGCCCGCGGGCGAAGGTTCTGGTAGACACGGGGCATCACTACCAGGGCACCAACATTGAGCAGATCGTTGCGTGGCTGCTGCACCTGAATGCACTGGGAGGCTTCCACTTCAACGATCGTAAGTACGCCGACGATGACCTGACGATCGGATCGATCGATCCGTACCAGGTCTTCCGGATCTTCCACGAGATTTTGAGCGCGCCGGCGTCTGCGACCGAGGGAGTAGCGTACATGATCGACCAGAGCCACAATCTGAAGGGCAAGATGGAGGCTATGGTGCAGAGTGTGGTGACGGCTCAGGAGCTGTATGCACGGGCCGCGATGGTCGATCGCGAGGAACTAACGAAGCTGCAGGACGACTGCCGTCTGATGGAGGCTGAGGAGCTGTTTCGTGACAGCTTCTGGACGGATGTCAGGCCGATGGTGCGCGCATGGCGCGAGGAGCGCGGTCTGCCGACAGATCCGCTGGCGGCTCTGCGTGAGAGTGGATATATCAAGCGCATCGAGAAGGCACGCGAACAGAAGAATCGCGGCTCGGTTTCAAGCTACGCGTAGGACATTCATAGGTAAGGTATTCGATTGGTTCGGGTGATAATGGTCGCGAGCTATCAAAGGAGTTGTACGCGTTGGCCAAAACATCAAAGCGCCTCTATCTGATCCCGGTACTTTCGAAGTCGCTGGATATTCTTGAACTGTTGCAGGCCGAGAATCGGCCGATGTCGCTGGAGACGATTTACCGGCGTACACGTATCTCAAAGACTACGGTGTACAGGGTTCTAAAGACGCTGGTGCACCGCGGCTACCTTGCACATTCACCGGATGGCATGTACCGACATGTCATGCGTCCAAAGAAGCTGCGCTTCGGTTTTGCGGGACAGAGTGCGGACATGCCCTTCTCCGAAGAGGTGACACGGAGTCTTCGCGACGCTGCAACTTCTGCCGGTGTGGACCTGATCGAACTGGACAACCGCTACGACGCCGCAACAGCAGTGCAAAACGCTGAGGAGTTTATCCGCGAACGGGTGGACCTGATCATCGAGTTCAACGTCGAGCAGTCTGTGGCGGCGATCATCGGAGACAAGGTCGCTTCAGCAAATATTCCCTTGATTGCCATCGATATTCCTCACCCGAACGCGACGTATTTTGGCGTGGATAATTACCGGGTGGGAGTGGAGGCAGGCGAGATGCTTGCGCGTCATGCGCAGGCGGAGTGGAATGGCAAGGTAAACCGGGTGATCGGTCTGGATCTTCGGGAGGCAGGTCTGCTGGTGCAGGGAAGGATCTCCGGTGCCTTTGAAGCTGTTCGTTCCGCATTTCCTGATCTGCCCTTGGATGCTTTCGTTCGAATGGACGGGCGTGGGATGCGGGAGATGAGTGCCAAGCTCATGGAAGATTACCTGCAAAAACATCCGAAGGAGCGGCACATCCTGGTCGCTGCTGCCACGGATACCAGCGCGCTCGGCGCCGTAGATGCGGCCCGTCGTCTCAAACGTCAGAAGCACGTGGTGGTCGTAGGACAGGACTGTATCGCTGAGGCGCTGGAAGAGCTCAAGTCCGCTCGTTCGCCCTTGATCGCATCCGTCTCACACGAGCCCAATTCCTATGGACCGAATCTGATGCAGCTGGGACTGGCGCTTCTGAAGGGGCACATTGTTGCGCCTTATAACTATGTGACACACAAACTTGTGACGCGTGAATCCTTGCGACCGGAGGCGTAGCAAAGCAAGGAATTGGATTGGGACGACGAGGGTTGTGGGGCTCTCCGATATTCACCCTGACGTGAGCCTCAAGTTTCTAATCAGAAACATTTGCTGTATTGGTCGTCACTGTGGAATGATGGTGGTCGAATTTCTGAAGGAGAAGACTCGATGGGTGCGGCAGGAAATCTGAAGTTTCTGGAAGACAAATGGGATGACGCGGTGGCGGCAAAGCTCGACCCGCCGGAACTTCTGCGCTATCGCAGCAACTTGCTGGGTTCGGATCTGCGCATCACGAACTTCGGGGGCGGGAATACCAGCTCCAAGCTTGACGAGACCGATCCGGTTACGGGCGACAAGGTCAAGGTGCTGTGG